>JAITQQ010000002.1 GCA_031288855.1 Prevotellaceae bacterium | reverse complement strand
AAAAACTCATGGACAGAATTATCGAAAAGAAAAAATGGACAGTGAAGAAAATCCTTCTGCTTTTGGGTGCGGGACTGGGCGTGCTGCTGCTGGGATGGCTCGTGGCCGGCACGTTCGGGAAGTCGATACTGAATGTGAACAGGGAACGCATGACGATAGCGGAAGTGAAACGCGACAAGTTCCGCGAATTTGTCCCGGTAACGGGCATTATCCAACCCATCTCTACCATTTATCTCGACTTGCAGGAGGGCGGCCGCGTGGAGGAAATTTTTGTGGAAGACGGAGCGTTCCTGAAGAAAGGTCAGCCGATTTTGCAACTGAGCAACACCGATTTGGAGCTTAGTCTCATCACGCAGGAAACGTCGGTGTACAACCTGTTGATGCAAATGCAAATTGCGCAGAACAACGCGCGGCAGAATACCATTTCGAAACTGAACCAGTCGGTGGATGTGGAAAGCCAGTTGCGGGAAGCCAAACGGATATTCGATATGAACAAAAAGCTGTTTGAAACGCGCACTATCAGCGAGCAGGAGTATCAGGCGTCGGAAAACAATTACAACTATTTGGCGGAAAAGCAAAGGCTGACGATAGAAATATTACAACAGGATTCTATTGCCTCCGCGCAGCAGATGGAGCAGGTGACGCAGTCGTATGAGGGCGCGAAAAACGGCCTCGACCTGATGCGCCGGAAGTTTGCGGGGCTCACGGTTTGTGCGCCGGTTGACGGACAATTGACGTCGCTCGACGCCGAAATCGGGCAAAGCAAGAACAAGGGGGAACGCATCGGGCAGGTGGACGTGTTGAGCGGTTTCAAGGTGCGGGTGGATGTGGACGAGCACTACATCTCGCGGATTTATGCCGGGTTGGAAGGACAGTACAAACAGGGCGACAGCCTCTACACGCTCGTCATTAAGAAAGTTTACACGCAGGTGTCGAGCGGGCGTTTTGCCGTCGATATGCTATTCAAGGGCACTGCCCCCGACGGCATCCGGCGGGGACAATCGCTGCAAATCCGCATTGCGCTTGGCGATGAAATTGAAGCGGTGCTCATCCCGCGCGGCGGATTTTATCAGCAAACCGGCGGCAAATGGATTTTCAAACTGTCCGGCGACGGCAGCAGCGCCTACCGGAAGGAAATACGGATTGGTCACCAAAACCCCGATTTCTACGAGGTGCTCGAAGGACTGGAGCCGGGAGAAAAGGTGGTGGTGAACAGCTACGAAAACTACGGAGACGCGGAGGAACTAAGAGTTAAGAACTAAAATCTAATATCTAAATATTAAAAATCATGATTAAAATTACCGATTTGGAAAAAATCTACCGCACAGAAGAGGTAGAAACAGTGGCGCTAAACAAAATGTCACTGGAAGTGAAAGAACACGAATTTGTGGCCGTGATGGGCCCTTCGGGTTGCGGCAAGTCCACCTTGCTGAACATTCTGGGCATGCTCGACGAGCCTAATTCGGGGAGCTTCCTGTTCAACGGCATCGAGGTGTCGAAGTTCAACGAAAACAAGCGCAGCGACCTGCGGAAAGCCAACATCGGCTTCGTATTTCAGAGCTTTAACCTGATTGATGAATTAACGGTATTCGAAAACGTAGAGTTGCCGTTGGTATATAATAAGGTGAAAGCGTCGGAGCGGAAGCGGCTGGTGGAAGAAGCGCTTGAGAATGTAGAAATGATGCATCGCCGCAACCACTTTCCGTCGCAGTTGTCGGGCGGGCAGCAGCAGCGCGTGGCGGTGGCGCGGGCGGTGGTGAACAGGCCGCGCCTTATTCTCGCCGACGAGCCCACCGGTAACCTCGACAGTCGCAACGGCTCGGAGGTAATGCACATGCTCACCTCGCTCAACGAACAGGGCACAACCATTATCATGGTAACCCACAGCGAGCACGACGCCCGCTTCAGCCACCGCATCATTCACATGCTCGACGGACAAACCGTTACCGAAAACTTTATGCGCGAACTGCTGTATTCTACCGCTCCGAAAAAGGAGGAATAAGCCATGAACATCAAACAGTCTTTCCGGATTATTTTCCGGAACAGGATATACGGTGTCCTGAATGTTGCCGGCTTAGCCATAGGGATAGCGGCAGCGGCGCTGGTATTGCTGTGGGTAGAATATCAATTCAACTACAACAAAAATATTCCGAAGCACAAATATTTGTACAAGATCGCGCAGCATCAGCGCTACGGCGATATAACCCATACTTTTTTCGTGTCGCCGGGGCCGCTGTTTGAAACGCTGAACGAAGAATTTCCCGACATCAAATGCAATGCCCGTTTCAGCCAAGTCGGTAATG
This sequence comes from Prevotellaceae bacterium, assembly GCA_031288855.1. Next base: position 5,237 of record JAITQQ010000002.1, on the reverse strand, counting down.
AAAAGGATTTTTTGAAAGACGGCGACCTTACGCCGGTGTCCATGTACGGCGTATATACCGATTCCTGCATTTTCGGGATGCTGAGCATGGAGTTCGTAAAAGGTACGGCGCAGGGTGCGTTCAACGCAGAACAATCCATTGTGATTAGCGAGAAAATGGCGGAGGCCTTATTCGGCAAGCAGTCGCCGATGGGCGAAACGCTCAAAGACGGGGATGGTGTTACGTATGAAGTAACCGGCGTATTTAAGAATTTCCGCAAGGGCAACGCGTTTCAATACGACTGGATGATACCGTTCCGGACCTATGAAAAAAAAGTAGCAGAGAAAGGATGGGCTAATATCACCCATTGGGGAAGCAACTGGCATACCACGTATGTGGAACTGCATCCCGGCGTGGACGTGGCGCAGCTCAACGAAAAGCTGAACGGGCTGGCTGCCGCAAAAACCAACGGCAGGGTAAACAACAAATATTTTGTATATCCCCTCGACAAGCTCCGGCTGTATGGCAAGTTTGAAGACGGACAGGAAACCGGCGGCTACATCCGCACGGTGCAACTGTTTTTCTGGATTGGCTGCATCATCCTGCTTATTGCGTGCATCAACTTTATGAACCTTTCTACGGCGCGGTCGGAGAAGCGGGCGTTGGAAGTGGGTGTGCGGAAAACATTCGGCAGCCGGCGCTCCCGCTTAGTGCGGCAGTTTATGGGTGAAGCGGGATTGATTACTTTCATCGCCCTGTTGGTGGCGGTGGCATTGGCCTATTTCTGCCTGCCGCAGTTCAACCGGCTTTTTGGGTACAGGCTCTCGCTCGATTTTGCCAACCCCTATCATTATGCGGGATTATTGGCGATAGGCGCGCTGTGTACGTTGCTGGCGGGAAGTTATCCGGCCTTTTACCTGTCGTCGTTTGCGCCGCTCACGGTGCTGAAGAAGCTCAAGAAGCCCGGCGGCAGCGCGGCGTGGATACGAAAAGGATTGGTGGTGCTTCAGTTTACCATGTCGTTCGTGTTGATTTGCGCCACGCTGGTGATGTATTTGCAAATCCGGCATGGACAAGATCGCCCGCTGGGTTTCGTCAAAGAGAACGTCATGGTGTTTCCTGTGGGTGATGAAATACAGCAGCGCACAGAAGTGGTGCGGCAGGAAGTGCTGCGTTCGGAAATCGTAGAACACGCCGGTTTCGCTAGCAATAATATCATGAAAATTCATAGTAACGGCGGCTCTTACCGGTGGCAGGGCAAAGCGCCGGAAACAGACCCGCTCATCTCGATGCTGATTGTGTCGCCCGGACTGCTGGAGGCGGTAGGCATCCGCGTAACGGAAGGCGAAACGTTTACCGAAGCGGAAACCTATGAGGAAGAGGGCGCGCGTGCGAAAGCCATTATCAACCGTACGCTGGCCAACCTGATGGGCGAAGCGGGGCGCGTGGGGTCGTTTCTCGGGCAGGGCGAAAACGTCGGCGGCCACTATGAAATCGCCGGCATTGTAGAGGATTTCATATTTAATGATATTTACGGCAAAACGGAGCCGTTGCTGATATTTAACTACAGCAAACTTGCGGGCGAACATCTTTTCGTAAAGCTCCGGGAAGGCGTAAATCTGGCGGAAGCGCAAATGACCATAAAGAACATCCTGCAACCGTTTGCGCCCAACACTTCGTTCGACGCGCTGTTTATGGACGACACGTTTGAAGAAATGTTCGAAAACGAACGGCTGATGGGACGCATGGCCGCCCTGTTTGCCGGCCTTGCGATATTTATATCCTGTCTCGGCCTGTTTGGGTTGAGCGCGTTCGCCGCCGAACAGCGCACCAAAGAAATAGGCATCCGTAAGGTGATGGGCGCGTCGGTGACGGACATCCTCGTGCTGCTGGGAAAGAATTTCATGCTGCTCATCCTCGTTGCCGTCGCCATCGGGCTGCCGGTAGCGTGGTACGTGTCGGCCGATTGGCTGCAAAGCTACGCATACAAGATAGCGCTCGGGTGGGGCGTCTTTGCCTTCACCATGCTGCTGATTTCGCTGATAGCGCTGCTCACCGTGAGCGCCCAGTCGCTCCGCGCCGCCACCGCCAACCCCATCAACGCAATCAAAACAGAATAAAACTAAGAACTAAGAGTTAAGAACTAAGAATTATTAAAAACTAAATATTATGAAGAAAGAGTCTATACTGAGGGATAAAAGCTATCTGTTTGCAATTAGAATAATCCGGCTTTCTCAATTTTTACAACAGGAAAAGAAAGAATATATATTAAGCAAACAGGTTTTAAGAAGTGGAACGGCTATCGGGGCTTTGATTCGCGAAGCGGAATATGCCCAAAGTCATGCGGATTTTATCAACAAATTCAGCATATCGCTAAAAGAGGCAAATGAAACTGCTTATTGGTTGTCATTAGTTAAAGATACGGATTACATAGATTTGAAATTATATAAAAGCATCTTTCAGGATTGCGATGAATTGATATGTCTGCTTGTCTCTACCATTAAAACCCTAAAAGCAAAAACAACTCTTAACTCTTAGTTCTTAGTTCTTAACTCTTAACTACTAAAATTATGAAAGCATTTAGATACATTGCACGTGACAGGGTGTTTTCCCTGATAAACCTGGCGGGATTAGCCATCGGCTTTGTGGCCGTATTGTATATCGGCTGCTACATTGCCCGCGAGGTCACCTACGATAATTTTCATGAACACGGCTCTTCCATTTACCGTGTTTCCACAGAAATTACCATGCAGGGCAGGAGTGCGGGCGAGCATTATGTGATGGTTCCACCTGTCGGGCCGGCCATAAAATCGCAGTTCCCGGAGGTGGAGGAATACGCCCGCTTGTCCACGCCGGAAACGCATTTCATTGCCTGCAACAACGAGTTTTTCAAAACGAAAAATATGGTCTTTGCCGACACGTCATTTTTCCGGTTCTTTACCTTCCCGCTTGTGAAAGGGTCGGGCGCCACCGCTTTGAGTGCGCCTTACAGCATCGTGCTGACCGAAGAAACAGCCGCCAGAATATTCGGTGACGAAGACCCGCTCGGGAAGTCGGTTTTGATAGACGGAGCGACATACGGCGTTACAGGCGTGGCCAAAAATCCGCCCCAAAATTCCGAAATCAAATTTAATGCGCTGATTTCGTTTTCCACCCTGTATCGCATGCCCGACCGCCACATGGGATGGAACGGCGGCAACCGCTATATCACGTATGCCCGCTTGTCGCCCCACGCCGATGTGCCGGCGGTGAACGAAAAATTAAATGGCCTTTTTGAGGAACTTTTTGGCGAAGATTACGAAAATTCCGGCATCACCATAAAAGTATTCCTGCGGCCGTTGCACGACCTGCATCTTTATTACAGCTACGAGTCGCGCTACTTGCGTATCATTCTGTATGTGTTGTCGGCGGTGGCATTGCTCATTGTGGTGGTGGCCGCCATCAACTTTGTAAACCTCACCACCGCCCGCTCGCTGAAAAGAATAAAAGAGGCCGGCGTGAGAAAAGCGCTTGGCGCAAAACGTTCCAACCTGATAAAACAGTTCTTGGGAGAATCGCTGTTCGTGAGCCTGACGGCCTACGTAGCGGCGTTATTCCTGTTTAAATTGTTGGAGCCGCTTTATGCCGCTTTAACAAACAGCCGCCTTGCTGTGGATGAAAACAGCCTGTTCGTTTTCGGCGTGGTGTTGCTTTTGGCCTTGCTTACCGGCGTGGCGGGAGGATGCTATCCGGCGGTTCGCCTTTCGGCTGTTCCCATGCAAGACGTATCAAAAGGCGGCAGCGAGCAGAAGCGCAAAAAACACGTCGTGCAAAACGCATTAATCACACTGCAATTGGTCATTTCGGTGGTGCTGATTATCTCTACCCTCGTGGTGACCCGCCAACTCTCGTATGTCCGCCACAAAGATGTGGGGTTTGACAAGGAGGGAATATTGGTCGTGAGCCTCACCGGTAAAACCGAACAACAGGCAAGCCGGGTGCTCAAGGAACGGTTGGCTGCCATTCCTGAAATCACGGCGGTGTCTGCTTCGGTCGAACTGCCTTACGGCGATTTCACGCAAAACGGCCACTTCCTGCCGGAAACAGACCATGTCACCATGATACATGTTGCCGAAGTGGACAACGATTTCCTGAACGTGTATAACCTCAAACTGAAAACCGGGCGCTTCTTTTCGCACGACCGCGAAGCCGACAAATCCACCTACGTCATTAACGAGAAGCTGGCGCTGTTGTTGGGCGGCGCAGAGAACGCCGTCGGGAAAAAAATAGCCAGAAACGGATGGAACGATATTATCGGGGTGGTGAGCGATTTTAACTACGCCTCGCTCTATAGCGACATTCAGCCGCTCATCATCAGCAACAATCCCGAAGGCGGCGTGTTTAGGAAACTGTCGATAAAGTACCACACTGCTGACGTTGCCGCGTTGCTACAACAGGTAGAGGAAACGTGGAAATCCCTGTATCCCGACTTGCCGTTCGAGTATGCGTTTTTTGACGAGTTGTACGAAAGCCAATATGAGTTGGAGCGGTATTTTCGCGGCTTCTTCCTTTGCTTTGCGGCAATCACCTTGCTGCTGGCCGTACTGGGGATGTTAAACCTGATGGCCTACACTACGGAACAGCGGAGAAAGGAAATAGGTATCCGGAAAACATTGGGGGCTTCCGTATCGAACATCTTGGCGCTGTTGCTTCGCGAAACCGGATGGCTGTTGGTTATTGCCAACCTCGTGGCGTGGCCGCTTGCGTGGTATGTGGCGCAATTGTGGCTAAACAATTTCGCGTATCGCATAACTGTGGGCGGGTTTATTTTCGTGGCTGCGCTGTTTGCTTCTGCCGCCTTTACGCTGCTGAGCGTGGGCATTCAGGCCTACCGCGCCGCCACCGCCAACCCGGTGGATGCGATAAAAAGCGAGTGATGTTATGAATTAAATGCCCGGCGACTGCGGTTTAATTTTGTTGATGATTTCGTAGGCAACGTCAAAGCCTTCATTTATTACAGAAGTATTTGGATAACGACTGTCTTCGCAAGCATACATTTGCAGAACATTATATGCCGTATCCACGTAATTTAACAACTTTTCATCAATTTTACTTATGTTTTGTTCGTAAAACTCGATGGAACGGCGTTTTTTCTTCTTAGGCAGTTCCACGTCTTTCAGCATAAGATACGTGTCGAGGGCGAGGAGTACGCCGTTGTAGGCCGTTCCGCAGGCGGTGCGCACGTACTTCCGGTCTTGGTAAAACCTGTCCTCTTTCCT
>JAITQQ010000160.1 GCA_031288855.1 Prevotellaceae bacterium | reverse complement strand
TCACAAGACACGTTTACCTTATCTGCTTCACTTTTCATCTTCTCCGGGCTCGAACACGAAACCACGAATACTGCAAGTGCAAACATCAAAAAAGAAATACATTTTTTCATAAACTATTTTTTTAAGTTATAACGTTGTTGTTTTGTGCAAATGTACGATTTATCTTTAAACTACACAAAAATTTTTCAAAAAATTATACGGATTCCACGCCGCATCCCCTCATTTTCTGCATTTCAGTCTATGTTTCAGCTATTTAACACGTCGTTTGCGATTTATGGTAAAAAAATATACCTTTGTAAGTTAATATGGACATCAAAAGCATAAAACAACGTTTTGACATTATCGGCAATACGGCAGGGCTTAACCGGGCGTTGGATATTGCTTGCCAGGTAGCGCCCACCGATCTGTCGGTGCTCATTACCGGTGAAAGCGGCGTGGGAAAAGAAGTCTTTCCGCAGATTATTCATCAATACAGTAGCCGGAAACACGGGGCGTACATTGCCGTAAACTGCGGCGCTATTCCCGAGGGCACTATCGAGTCGGAGCTGTTTGGGCATGAAAAAGGGTCGTTCACGGGTGCGCATGACACGCGGAAAGGGTATTTTGAAGTGGCCAACGGCGGCACTATTTTTCTTGATGAAGTGGCCGAATTGCCGCTGTCCACGCAAGTGCGCCTGCTCAGGGTGCTTGAGTCTGGCGAATTTATTAAGGTGGGCTCTTCAAAAACGCAGAAGACGAATGTGCGCGTGATTGCCGCCACCAATGTCAATATCATGCAAGCGGTGCAAAACGGGCGTTTCCGCGAAGATTTGTACTACCGCCTCAACACCGTGCCCATCACCATACCTCCGCTGCGCGAACGAAAAGACGATATTTACCTGCTGTTCCGCAAATTTGCGGCAGACTTCGCCGAGCGTTACCACATGCCGGGAGTCGCCCTCACGCCCGAAGCGCAGGAGGCGCTGAAGAATTATTATTGGCCGGGAAATATCCGCCAGTTGAAAAACGTAACCGAACAATTATCCGTTATCGAGAAAGAGCGCACCATTTCGGCTGAATTGCTTACCACATACCTGCCTTATTACAATGTGTCCACGCTGCCGGTGTTGTATGAACCCAAATCCGAAGACCGGCATTTGTCGTCGGAACGCGAGATATTATACAAAATTTTGTTCGACCTGCGCAATGACATGAACGGGCTTAAACAAATTGTTCACGAACTTTCGCAAGGCCGCACGTCGGCAAATTCCCTGAACATTAATGCTCCGGAGAGCATGCCCCACGCGTTCCCGGAAGGCATTACCGATACCGAAGAAGTGCAGGAAGAAAGCCTTTCGATAGACGACCACGAAAAACAACTTATCCTGAAAGCGCTCGAAAAAAACGACAACAACCGCAAGTTAGCCGCTAAGGAAGTAGGCATTTCAACCCGGACATTATACAGAAAACTGAAAGAATATGACCTTGTCTAAACTACGCCCCGCCCTTGTTTCTGTGGTGTTCTTGCTGTGCCTGCAAGCCTGCAAGGGAGGCTACTCTTTTACGGGCACATCCATATCGCCCGACGTGAAATCGGTGTCGATTAGTTACATTAATAATATGGCGCCCATCGTGTATCCGTCGCTAAGCAACACCCTCACGGAAGCGTTGAAAGATAAGTTCACCCGCAACACTCGTTTGGATTTAATAGATGAAAACGGCGACTTGCAGTTCGAGGGGGAAATAACGAATTACGATGTGACTTCAATGGCCGTACAAGCCAATGAGGTGGCCGCCACCAACCGCCTTACGGTTACCGTAAAAATACGTTTTACAAACAACGTAGATGAAAAACAAAGTTACGATAAATCGTTCTCGGCCTACGAGGATTTTTCTTCGACGGAAACGTTAGACGCGGTGCAAGACCAATTGGTCGTTACGATTATAGAAAAACTTATAGAAGAAATTTTTAATAACGCCGTAGCAAACTGGTAATGGAGCTTCCTCAATTTTTACAATATTTAAGTGCAGCGCCGCCTTCTGAGGAAGGCGCGGTGCAACGGCTTGAGCAATTTGCCCATCAATATCCATGGTGTGGCATTGCCCATCAATTGCTGTTGGAGGCCTACCATTTAAATAATAGTGAAAAAGCCGGCAGTTATGCTCCCATGGCGGCCATTTACGCGGTAACCCGCCATTATCTTTATCAACGCTTACAACAAATAAAATCGCAGGAGAACGTAGCGCCCGCAGCCAATCCGGAAAAGACGGAGGCCGAGCCGCCGGAGCCAAAACCAGCAACGACAGTGAGAACAACGCCGGCAGACGTTCCTTCGGGCGAATATTTCAGCAGCAACGACTTGTCGCTCATCGACCCGGGCGACGACGCTATTAGCCGTTTTATTGTCGAAAAACCGAGAATCAGCCCCCTCTCCAGCTCCCTGATGGGCGTGGATACCCCGCTTCTTTCCACAAAAATAGGCACGTATGCGCCCGAAGATATGGTCACCGAAACATTGGCCAAAATATATGCTGAGCAAGGTTTGTACACGCGCGCCATCGACATTTACGAGAAGCTAAGTTTGCGGGAACCAAAAAAAAGTGTTTACTTTGCGGACTTGATTCAAAATTTAAGAAACTTGAAATCTAAATTCTAAGATATGAATACTATTGTAGCCGTATTGATTGTGTTAGCCAGCATTCTACTCACGTTGGTGGTATTGGTGCAAAATTCCAAAGGGGGCGGACTGGCCGCCAATTTCGCCGCCGGAAACCAGGCTTTCGGCGTGCGGCAAACAGCCGACTTTCTCGAAAAAGCCACGTGGACACTGGCCATTTCCATCCTGATATTATGCCTCGCCTCTACAGCTCTCATTTCCGGCAGGTCGGAAGGAAACCGCTCGACCATACCCGACCGCTTCGAAAATATACAAAGTGTACCGGGGCAACCCGACTTCCCGACTTCGGCGCCGCAACAAACGCCCGAAGAAGAACTGCCTGTTCCTCCGATACAATAATGATTTTATCACATTATATAAAGGGCCGTTCCGACATGTTTCGAAGCGGCTCTTTGTCATTTTGTCATTCAGTTCTGAAAGAAAAACTACAAAAAATGCAAAAATGACACAATTTGACCTTTGGCATTTTTTTTGTAGAAATCATAGTACAAATAATTTTAAGTTAAACCATTTAAAAAATATCAATTATGAAGATCAGACCCTTAGCAGATAGAGTGCTTGTAGAGCCTGCAGAGGCCGAAGAAAAAACCGCCAGCGGATTGTATATCCCCGACACCGCCAAGGAAAAGCCGCAACGCGGTAAAATTATCGCCGTAGGCAACGGCAAGAAGGATGAGCCTATGGAATTAAAGGTAGGCGACGAAGTGCTTTACGGCAAATATGCCGGCACCGAAATCAGCATAGACGGCAAAGAGTATATGATGATGCGCCAATCTGATGTGTTGGCCGTGGTGTAATCACATCGAATTAATAATTTTAGTCAAACTTAACAACATTCAAAATTTATGGCAAAAGAAATTAAATTCAATATTGACGCACGCAATCTGATGAAAGACGGCGTGGATGCGCTGGCCGACGCGGTGAAAGTAACGTTAGGTCCGAAAGGCCGCAATGTAGTAATTGAGAAAAAATACGGCGCGCCCCAAAGCACGAAAGA
>JAITQQ010000135.1 GCA_031288855.1 Prevotellaceae bacterium | reverse complement strand
TTCGTGCCCGGAACAAGATTCGAACTTGCACACCGAAAACCGGCGCTACCCCCTCAAAGTAGTGTGTCTACCAATTCCACCATCCGGGCAAATTGGAATGCAAAGATAACACATTTTTTGTTATCCAAGAAAAATGCCGTAACTTTGTTTTAAGAAGTTCAACGCTAATAAATAAAACAACAAAGTATGGGGTATGCCGAAGTAACAGCTTTTTTATTCGATAATTTACCGATGTATCAAAAGGTCGGTAAAGTGGCATACAAACCCGATTTGGATACCGCATTGGCTTTTGATGCTTATTTTAAATCGCCTCATCGACATTATAAATCTATTCACGTAGCCGGCACCAACGGCAAAGGCTCTGTGTCGCACATGCTGGCGTCGGTGTTGCAAAGCGCGGGCTACAAAGTGGGTTTGTACACTTCGCCGCATCTGAAAGATTTCCGCGAGCGGATTAGAGTGAACGGCACGCCCATTTCCGAAGAAGAGGTGGTTCATTTCGTGTCGAAGCACGAAGCCGAAATAAAAGCGTTACATCCGTCGTTTTTTGAGATGGCTTCGGCGTTGGCGTTTGAACATTTTGCACGGCAACGCGTGAACATCGCCGTGATTGAAACCGGCATGGGCGGGCGGCTCGACGCTACCAATATTATCACGCCGGAGTTGAGCGTCATCACCAATATCGGGATGGACCACGCCGAACATTTAGGCGATACGCTTGAAGCCATTGCCGGTGAAAAAGCGGGCATCATCAAACAGGAAGTTCCTGTGTTGGTAGGGGAGTGGCGTCGCGAAACGGCGCCTGTTTTCGAACGAACGGCGCGGGAACGGCACGCCGCTTTGTATTATGCCGACCATCTTTTGCGGGTGCTGCATGCGGAAGAACGCGGGCGCTTGCAACATTTCTCTTTAGTGGCCGACGGCAACCTGTTTCCTTTCGAGGCGGACATCGACCTCAAGGGACACTATCAGCAAGTAAATATCGTGACGGCGCTCGCGGCGATAAATCTATTGAGCGGAAGATTTTCTAAAATCAAAAGGCGGATGCTGTCAATTCCCGATGATGCGTTGGCGCACGGATTAAGCCACGTGGCGGCGCAAACCGGCTTGCGCGGACGGTGGGAAATTATCGGCGAGCGGCCGTTGGTTATTTGCGACACAGGGCATAACGCACATGGGTTTAAGGAAACCATGCCGCAACTCCAGTCGTTGGCATATCGCCGCCTGCACTTCGTGTTTGGCGTTGTTCAGGACAAGGACATCGACAGTATTTTACCGCTGCTGCCGGTCGATGCTTATTATTATTTTACGCAAGCCGACTTGCCCCGCGCTATGGATGCGCGGCAACTGGCCGAACGTTGTATTGCCTACGGTTTGCAGGGGCAAGTGGTGCAAACAGTACCCAATGCCCTGAAAGTGGCGCGTGGAAATGCCTTTCCCGATGATGTGATTTTTGTAGGCGGCAGCACTTTTGTAGTGGCAGAAGCGTTGCCATAAGTTAAGCGTTAAGATTGTTTATGAAGGGGAAGAAGATGATGAAGAATTGTAACAAAATATAATATTATGCCCGAACAACAAAACATAGAATACAAGTCCTCGTGGCACGATGATTATCTGAAATGGATATGCGGCTTCGCCAACGCGCAGGGCGGACAGATTTATATCGGCAAGGACGATGCCGGTACAGTTGTTGGCGTGGAAGGTTACAAACGACTGATGGACGATATTCCCAATAAAATCAAGAACCTGATGGGAATTATCGCAGAAGTCAATCTTTTTCAAGAAAGCGATAAACATTTTATTGAGATTATCGTACATCCCTATTCCGTGCCAATTTCTTTGCGTGGTAGGTATTATTACCGTAGTGGTAGCGTGAAACAGGAATTGACAGGCGCGGCATTGAACGAATTTTTGCTCAAACAAGCTGGTCATACTTGGGATGATGTAATTGAAACCCGTGCCTCGTTTAATGATATTGACGAGGCAACAATAAAAAAGTACTTGTGGAAAGCCAAAGAAGTCGGTCGCCTACCCGACATTGACGGACTTTCAACGCCCGAACTGTTGGAAAAACTTCGTTTGGCAGACAATAGACAGCTCAAACGCGCTGCTATCGTTTTGTTCGGCAAAGATCCCGGTCGGTTTTACCCAAACACTTTTGTGAAAATCGGCAAATTTGAAGACGATGATTTCACAATTCATTTTCAAGAAGTGGAAGACGGCAATATTATTCAAGTGTTAGATAAAGTTTTGCGTACACTTGATTATAAATTTCTGATACGTACTATTTCTTTTAAAGGAATGAATCGTATTGAAACGCTCGAATATCCGATACCTGCTTTGCGCGAAATGCTTTTAAACGCGCTAATCCATCGTAATTATATGGGTGCGCCTACGCAAATCCGCGTGTATAACAATAAACTTACAGCGTGGAATCACGGCACATTGCCCGAAGGCATAACGCTTGACAAATTGACAAAATCTCATTCTTCTTATCCTCGAAACCCTATACTTGCGGGCGCGTGTTTTCTTGGTGGTTACATTGATTCGTGGGGTAGCGGCATAATGAAGATAGTCAATTCCTGTAAAGCCGCAGGACTACCAACACCCATTTTGGAAGAAGACGGCGGCGGGTTTATTGTGCGGCTTTTCAAAGACAGATTTTCGTGCGAACAACTTCGGCAATTGGGATTGAGCGATAGACAGATAAAAGCCGTTTTGTATGTAAAAGAAAAAGAGAAAATTACTAATAAAGAGTATCAGGAATTAAATGCTGTTTCGAGGCAAACCGCAAGTAATGACCTATCGGAAATAGTTGCTAGACATTTGATATTTAGAAATGTTGGAGTAGGGGCAGGAAGTTATTATGAAATCAATGAATAATATATTAGGCAATTATCGGGCAATTTGGGCAATTATTGGGCAATTTGCCTGACTCTATTTTTTTATGTAACTTTGCACACCTGTTTCTTTCCGGTGTTTATTCTAATTTTTTATATCATGAAAAAAATAACTTTTCTTACCTCAATGGCAATTCTTCTTATGAGCAGTTGCACACAGCATCCGCAAATAAAAGTGGTTTATCCTGAAACCAAAAAAACGGACTATAAAGATGTATATTTCGGGAAAGAAGTAGCCGACCCTTACCGTTGGCTCGAAGACGACCGCTCGGATGAAACCGCCGATTGGGTAAAGGCGGAAAATGAAGTAACGTTCGGCTATTTGTCGCAAATTCCTTTCCGGGATGCGATTGCTGCATCGTTGACCGAGATATGGAACTACCCGCGGCAAGGGCTGCCCAGAAAAGTGGGAGATAAATATTTTGTATGGAAAAACGACGGATTGCAAAACCAGTCGGTGCTGTATATCATGGATGGGTTGGATGGCGAGCCGCGCGAGTTTATCAACCCCAACACGCTTTCGGCGGAAGGCACTACGGCTGTAGGCTCGTTAAGTCCGTCGAACGACAATAAGTATGTGGCCTATACCGTGTCGGTGGGCGGCTCCGACTGGAAGGAAATTCACGTGAAAGACATTGACGGAAACGACCTCCCCGACGTGATTAAATGGGTTAAGTTTTCCGGCATCTCGTGGAACGGCAACGGTTTTTACTATACCGGCTACGAAGCGCCGAAAGGAAGCGCCTTATCGCAAAAAAATGAATACAGCAAAGTATATTACCATAAATTGGGCACGGCACAGTCGCAAGACAAATTGATTTATCAGGATTTGAAAAACCCGCTACGCTACAACAACGCTTACGCTACGGAAGACGGCCGTTTTCTGCTGCTCATTGTGTCGGGCGGCACCAGTGGCAATTCGCTTGCGGTGAAAAACCTGAAACAGCCGGGCAGCGATTTCCGCGCGTTGGTCGCCGGGTTTGACTGGGATTACACGCCCATTGAAAATTTCGATAACGAATTGTATGTGCTCACCAACGACGGCGCACCGCGCTACAAGTTGCTTAAAATCGACCCCACCGCCAAAAAATTGGCATGGGAAACGGTAATTCCCGAAAGCGAAGACGTGTTGCAATCGGTGAGCGTGATTGGCGGCAAGTTGGTGGCTACGTACCTGCATGATGCACATTCGAAAATGTATGTGTACGATAAGGATGGAAAATTGGAAATAGAACTTGCATTGCCCGGAATCGGCTCGGTGGCGGGCATTAGCGGCGACAAGAAAGAGAACGAAATGTTTTACGGATTTACTTCGTTTACCACGTTGAATGATATTTACCGCTTGGATATTTCCAATCCGCAGCCGGAGCTTTACAAATCCATTACCCTGAACGTGCCCATAGGAAAGTATGTGACCGAACAGGTGTTTTATGAAAGCAAAGACGGCACGAAAGTCCCGATGTTCATTGTGTACAAAGAAGGCACGAAGAAGAATGGGAAAAACCCTACGCTGCTATATGCTTACGGCGGCTTTAATATCAGCCTCACGCCGAGTTTTAGTGTGAGCCGGATGTTTTTCCTCGAACAGGGCGGAATTTATGCAGTGGCCAACCTGCGTGGCGGCGGCGAATATGGCGAGGAGTGGCACAAGGCAGGCACCAAGCTGCAAAAGCAAAATGTGTTTGACGATTTTATTGCAGCGGCCGAATACCTTATCAACGAAAAATACACTTCGCCTGAAAAGCTGGCCATTCGCGGCGGCTCTAACGGAGGGCTGCTCGTGGGCGCTTGCATGACCCAACGCCCCGAACTCTTCAAAGTGGCTCTGCCGGCTGTGGGCGTGATGGATATGTTGCGCTTCCATAAGTTTACGGTAGGCTGGGGCTGGGTGTCCGACTACGGCTCGAGCGACAACGAAGAGGAATTTAATTACCTGTTGGGGTACTCGCCCCTGCACAATATCAAGCCGGGCGTGTGCTATCCTGCCACGTTAGTCACCACCGCCGACCACGACGACCGGGTGGTGCCTGCCCATTCTTTCAAGTTTACGGCCACCATGCAGGAAGCGCAAGCGTGCGACAATCCTGTGTTGATTCGCGTGGAAACCATGGCGGGGCACGGCGCAGGAAAACCCATCTCGAAGGCCATTGAAGAAGAAGCCGACGTGTGGGCATTTGTGTGTTATAATTTAGGAATGAAAGTTAAAAATTAAGAGAGAAAAATAGATGGATCATATTAAATTTGTAATGCCCGAAGAAGCGGTAAAAGTAGTGAAATCGGGCGATCATGTGCATTTCAGTAGTGTGGCCAGTGCGCCGCAAACCTTAATCAAAGCCTTGTGCGCCCGCGGCGACCGCGGTGAGTTGAAGAACGTGCATATTCACCATTTGCACACCGAAGGCCCCGCCCCCTATACCGAAGCAAGGTATGAAGGCATTTTTCAACACGACGCTTTTTTCGTGGGCGGCAACGTGCGAAAGAATGTGCAAGCCGGTTACGCCGATTATATCCCTGTATTTTTGAGCGAAACCCAAAAACTTTATCGCGCCGATGTGCTGCCTTGTAATGTGGCGATGGTGCAAGTATCGTCGGTGGACAAGCACGGATATGTGTCGCTTGGCACTTCGGTGGATGCTACGTTGGCCGCCATCGAAACGGCACGCCGCGTGGGTGGAAAAGTAATTGCCGTAGTGAATCCGAACGTTCCCCGCGCGCATGGCGACGCTTTGATTTCAACCAAAATGATTGATATTTTCGTGGAAGATGATACGCCGCTCGAGCCGGCGCACTTTACCGAGCCTAATGCTATTGAAGCGGCTATCGGAAAACACTGCGCCGCTTTGATTGAAGACGGCGCTTGCCTGCAAATGGGTATCGGCGCTATTCCCAATGCCGTGCTCTCGCAATTGGGCAGCCATAAAAATTTGGGTATCCACACCGAAATGTTTGCCGACGGCGTGCTGCCGCTTGTGGAAAAAGGCATAGTAAATGGCGCTAACAAAGCCATTGACCGCGGCAAAATGGTTTCGACGTTCCTCATGGGCTCGCAGCTATGCTACGATTTTATTGACGACAACCCCATGGTGGCCATGATGGACGTGGCCTACACCAACGACCCGTTCGTGATTGCCAAAAACCCGAAGGTGACGGCTATCAACTCGGCGTTGCAGGTGGACATTACCGGGCAGGTGTGCGC
>JAITQQ010000091.1 GCA_031288855.1 Prevotellaceae bacterium | reverse complement strand
TGGTAAGTAAGACTGATATCGTACAAACTATTTCCAATGACACATCCATGATCAGCAATAAAGGCAAACACGGTGTGTGCGTACCACGGCTGCTGCGACGCATATTCCATGAAGCGGCTCAACGACCAGTCGGCAAATTCGGTCATCTGTTTAGGCAGTTCGTTGTTGCGGGGTTCAAAACCCACATCATTGGGCAACACGTACGGCTCGTGGTCGGATGCAGTCATCATGACTGCGAAGAAAGGCGTTTCGTGCGCTGCCATTTCGTTCAATACCGGAATAGAAAACCGGAACATAAACTCGTCGGGAACGCCCATAGCACTTTTCACTTCCTTTGCCGGATAATCTTTCTGCGAGATCACCGTCATTATGTCATTACTCGACAGGAAGCCGTTTACGTTGTCGAACTGGTCGTCGTGCGTGGTAAAGAACACGGTTTGATATCCGTTTTGATACAAAACATTCGGCAGCCCGGCCATCTTGTCATTAAAATATTGCGACATGGAATGCTTTTCCATCAGGGCGGGATGACCGAACAAAGTACTGTATATCCCATTATGCGTGTGGATGCCGGCGCTGTAAACGTTACTGAAGAAATACGATTGCCCGGCCAACGTATCCAGAAACGGCGTGAGGTGGTCGGAGTTGCCGAAGCGCGCCATCTTTTCAGACGACAGCCCCTCCATGATAATCAGCACCAAATTATAGCGTTCAGCTGCGGGATACGGCGTCAGACGACGAGCAATGGGTGAAATGCTATCGAGTGCGGTATCGTGTTTCAACAATTCCGCCATGTAGGAGAGGGCTTCGTCGTCGGGTATCCACGCCAGTTTTTGGTTGATTTCTTTCTGCGCATCCATGCAGCTCCGCATGAATGTATACACAGGATTTAAGCCCAGTTGATTAATAAACGGCTTATTGGAAAAGTAAGCTGTGCCCACCCTGATAGGCGATTTTTTCGCGATGCGTCCACGAATTCCCAAGAACATGACGCCCCACAGCAAGAGTCCCATTCCTACCCAAAGCAGTACGTTGGGCGTCCATTTCCTCGTGTGAGGCAGACACAACAAATGGCTGCGCCGTATTCGCCACATCAGGAATACATATATGCCTGTCAGAAAAATAAACACGAAAAGAAACAGCACAAAGCGCGGCTCCGTGAAAATCATGCGCGATACCATTCCGAGATGATCCATCCACATAAAAATACTACTGTTGAGGCGCATAAAAAAGTGGTTAAAAAACGGAATGTCGATGGCGCACAGAAAGTATGAAATTGAAAAGAGCAAAGTTACTATCGCATACCCGATGCGCAGCATCCAAGGCGTCAAGCGGCCGAGCCACAACAACACTGTGCCGATCACTACCGGGAAAAAGAGGATATAGCACGAAATGACCGTATCGAATCTTACGCCCATCCACAATGCCCGCCCGACCAACGGCCATTTCGCCGCACCCAAGTCATGCAACTGGTCTAAATGGAACGCGAGGAGCAGCAGGCGAAACAGGGTAAAAATCCCCATTGATAAAAGATAGAGGCAAAGGAGATGATAAAAGTTACGCCTGATGGTTTTTGGTTTGTTCATTTTGCTTTATTCTCCGCCGGCATAACTTTCCTTTACCAGCGGGCAATTTAGCAGATAATCCAAGCTGAGTTTAACGCTTTCGACAGGCGTATAATTGTATTGTTCCACTTCCACAATCAGGTATTTTGTGCCGGCCACATCGGTGTTTTTAAAGATGGCGTCGAAGCCCACCATGCCGCTTTGCCCCAATTCCTTGTGGTCTTTAATGTGAAGCAAAGTAAAGCGGCCGGGATATTTTTGAAAATATTCCACCGGGCTTTGCCGCCCCATCACGGTCCAGTACACATCCATTTGGAAGAAAACCCATTCGGGGTTGGTGTTTTCCAACATATAGTCATACATCAGCACGTCTTCGATTTTGGTATATTCATGCGCATGGTTGTGATAGCCGAACGACAATCCTTTTTCCTTACATTTTTTTCCGATAGTGTTGTAGTAATCGCAATACGTTTGCAGGTCGGCGAGCGTTTTGGGCACGTTCATCCACGGCGCCACAACATATTTCATGCCGGCGGCCAAGTGTGCCTCAATAGCTTCATCCCACCACACCAACGATTCGGAAAAATCCTTAGTACGCAGTTCTTTCTCCGACAATGCTTTTGTCGTGTGTGACGACAACACTTTCAGCCCTGCGGCTTCCACAGCGGCTTTGAATTCTGCCGGCGTTTTGCCGTAAAATTTTCCATTGTCGTAGCTCGCAGCTTCTATTGCAGTATAACCTGCTTCTCCCGTTTTTTTGATTGCGGCGTCAAAATCATTTTTGAAATCGGCGCGCAACGAATAAAGTTGCAGGGCAATGTCTTTCTTCGGCGGCTGTTGGGTTTCCGCCTTTGTAGCACATGCAACGAACAGGTGCATGGCAATAACAGCTAATAAAAGTATTTTTTTCATGACTTTTAAATTTTAAGATTATGTTTAAAATTTACCATTAGTACCGTTTCCATTGGCCGCATGCTCATCAATAATCTGCCACAGCGGAAGCCCATAGCCCTGTTTCATAGTCCTGCGGCGGGCAAGAATTTCATCCATTTCCTCGGGTTTCCCGATACAGGGCGCACCGTTTTTAACGGCATCATCAAACATTTTCCACGCCATGTCGGAAGCAATCACGCTATCCTTTACAGTGGGATAACCCAAATTTTCCCCGGCCAGCACCGACTTTGCAAACACATCCACCAGAATATCGATTTTCTTATCGTTGAAGTCATCGGTTTTGGTAATGGTGTTATGTACGCCGTGCATCTCCACCGTAGCTGTTTTGAAATCATATTTCAGGCGGGCGACGCCTTTTGTCCCAATTACATCCACGTAGCAATTATGCGTCTGCACTTGCGCCATGTGGCCATACACAAAGCCTTGTGTAATGTCGAACACCACACCGTTTCGGAATGTTCCGTGCACCTGCATCCACCACGGGTCGGTGTAACTCCACATCCTGACGCCTTGTGCGTGGTACGTGTCATAATCGCTGGCGGCATACCAGCGGGCGACGTCTACGTAGTGCATGCCGCAATCGTGAAAGCACGGCCCTTCCGGTCCGTGCCCTTCCTGCGGCATGTGGCCAGGCGTCATGTGGGCAATCCGGATGACAGCCAATTCGCCGATTTCTCCAGACCGGATAAAATCAATCATCATTTTATGATACCACGCATTGCGGTTAAACATGTTCACCGCCACCATCCTGTCTGACTTTGCTACGGCATCGGCTATTTCCCACTCTGCTTGAATGTCGCCGGCTACCGGTTTTTCCGCAAGCACATGCTTGCCGGCTTTCAGTGCCTTATAGAGCTGCGCAGGGCGTGAATCCGCCAACGCAAATAACCCGACGACATCTATCGCCGGGTCTGCAAATATTCTTTCTTCGTCATCAATCACAAGAGCTTCGGGCGCTATTTCTTTGGCTACTTTTCTGGCAGTAACACCTGTGTCACATATATAAACTACCTCCCATAGCGGGTTTTTCAAGAGCTCCTTGCCATATAGTTGCCCCATGCGTCCAAATCCTATAACTCCAATCTTAAGTTTCTCCTTACGCTCCACTTAATCTAACAATTTAATACGGATATTACGGAACCAAATGTCGTTGCCGTGGTCTTGCAACCCAAAGAAGCCTTCACGATTTTTGCCGCCGCAGTTGTTCAGCAATTCAAAGGCCAAGGGCCATGCTTTTTCGCTGAATTTGCTGGCTTGCAACATATCTGTCCATTGGGGCGTCCACAGATGATATTCCAATACATTTGCGCCGTTTTGCCCGTGCACCACCGTACCTTGATAGACCATTACTTTTGCTTCATTCCATTCGCCGAAAGGTTTTGCATTTTGCGGAACAGCCGGAATCATGTCATACAACGAAGCAGCTTGCCGGTTGTTGTCTTTGCCCAATTTGGCGTCGGGGTGATTTTCGTTGTCGAGCAATTGAAATTCGGGCGATGAAATGTAAATCGGCTCTAATTTCGGATTACCGTCCTTATCTTTCGTTTCTACTTCCTGCGCCAAGTAAAGAATACCGGAGTTTCCGCCTTTAGAAATTTTCCATTCCAACAGCAGTTCGAAATTTTTAAACTTGTGATTGAAGATCAGGTCGCCGCCATCGGTTTCTTGCGCTTCGCCACCGCCGGCGCCGTTAAATTTGATACAGCCGTCTTCAATTGTCCACTTGCCCGGCACGTGATCTTTACCGTAGCCGCGCCATCCGTTGAATGTTTGTCCGTCGAAAAGCACGATATAGCCTTGTTCATCCACAGGAAATGAGGAAAGGTCAACCGCCGGTTTGTCCAATACGGTATATTCCGGTATTGTTGTTCCACCGCCACAGGCTGCAAATACACCCGCAATTATTATGCAACTGAGAAATAAAGTAATTTTTTTCATATTGTTATGTTTTTGTTTGTAAATTTTTAACTCTTAACTATTAATTAATTCGGCATGTCCGGCAATTTCCAACCGTCGCGGTAGGTGTGCTTAATCATTTCGTTAGCAAACGCCACGGCATTTTGCGGCTCGGTGTAAGTTTTATCGAATGTCGGGTGCCCGTCAGTGATTTTGAAGCCGTCTTCGATCACGGTTTTAATCGTCGCGTCAGCCGGAATGTTGGTAAACTGCATGTTTGCGCCATCCCAGTGCAATTCTTGATTGAGCGCTTGCAGGCGTACAGCCAACACACCCATTACCACCATTTCGTTGAATGGGCCTGCTTCACTGAACGGAGAGGCCGTTTCTACACGGTTAGAATTATCTTCCTTGCAGGCACGCACCCAGTCCATTTCGTGGCTTCCATTCACTTCGCGCAATACTTCCGGTGCTTTTGGCGTACGGCCGGATACCAACCACGGATCTTTGCCATAACAACCACAAATCAGCGTGTCTTTCGTTCCATGGAAAATTACAGCGCCGCCGGCATCGTTCAAATTTCTTCCGGCAGGCACACCATTGGGGCGCATGGGTTGCAAACCACCGTCGTACCAATACACTTCCACTTCGGGGAATTTCACTTTCTTCACGTTGGACACGGTACGCGCAGGGAACGTATAGCGTACGGTTTGTGCCGTAGGCGCACAATCGGTGAGCAGCAACGTTGAACTTCCCTGTACTTTGGTAGGATAGCCCAATTGCAATGCTTTAAAAATGGGGTGCATGATGTGGCAAGCCATATCGCCCAATGCGCCGGTGCCATAAGGCCACCATCCGCGCCAATTCCACGGGTGATAAATTTCGTTGTAGGGACGCATCTTGGCAGGGCCGGTAAACAGGTCCCAGTTCAGTGTATCGGGCACCCACATGCCTTGTGCGGGGGTATTGAGCCCCTGCGGCCAAATCGGGCGGTCGGTAAACGCTTCTACCTTTTTAATTTCGCCAATTTCGCCATTCCATATCCATGCACAGGTTTGGCGCACGCCGGCTCCGGAAGCGCCTTGATTACCCATTTGGGTGGCCACTTTGTATTTGGCCGCCAGCCTGGTCAGCAAACGCGACTC
>JAITQQ010000010.1 GCA_031288855.1 Prevotellaceae bacterium | reverse complement strand
GCGGCGTGGAACAGAATGAAGGGGGTTGAGTGCAACGCTAATCCCGGTTATTTTTGAATTTACCAAAAAAAGCATAAATTAGCGGAATGGTAAGCCGGCAAAAAATAATCAGGCATCTTCATTTGGGCACGGTGACGCTACGCAAGTTGAGGCAGTCGCGCAACCTGAAAATATCGGTGCGTGCCGAAGGCGTACTGGTCACCATGCCGCTCTACACGTCGTTCAGCGAGGCCGAAGGATTTCTCGATAATCATGTGGATTGGGCTTTACAAGCCATGAAACGCTTGGCGGACAAGAAGGCCAAGACGCAAACCACCTTTACGCCCGAAACGGAGTTCGGCACGTATTCACGAAAGGTGCAACTCATCCCCGCCGAAAGGCATAATGTGCATGTGGACATAAGGCCCGGCCTGGTGGAAGTATATTATCCGGCGGCGCGGCAAATTAACGACCCCGCGTTGCAGGCCACTATTCGCAAGGCCGTAGAATACGCCTGGCGTGTGGAAGCGCGGGAAGTATTGCCTGCGCGGTTACAACAGCTTGCCGCTCAACATGGGTTTCGCTATAAAAAACTCAGCATACGAAGTTCCCGTACTTGTTGGGGCAGTTGTTCGCCCGATAATACTATTAACCTCAGCCTGCACCTCATGCATCTTCCCGACCACCTCATTGACTATATTATACTGCATGAGTTATGCCACACGGTGCATAAAAATCACGGCGACGCATTTTGGGATTTGCTTGGCCGGGTTACACAAAAAAAAGCGCGCGAGTATGCCAGACAGCTTCGCGCGCACAGTACAAGAATTTATTAATTAGTTCTTCTCTGGGATTGCTCCCAATATCTTTTTAATATTTTTCTTGTTTAATTATAAGAAACAACTTTTCGTTTACCATTCACAAACATCACCACAAATGCATCTCTGTACCCTATTGCACGTAGTTCGTTCTTCAATTTTGTGGCTTCCTTTGCCGTTTTAAATTGTCCTACCGTAAAGCGGGTAAAGGCGTCGGGGAAGCTTCCGTATAAAATCTTTAATTGCGGGTATGCCTCTTTAACTTTGTTCAGGTAATCCCAGTTCGGATATTCCTTGCTGGCCATCACCTGCACCCTGTATTCAATGCCTTTCCCCTGTTCCGTATCGAGAATTACATTGTCTGCAATGACGTTTTCTTCTTCTATTTTTACCGGCGTCATTTCAATGTGAATGCCTTTTGCCTGTATCAGCGCATTGTTGCCTGCCAATGATTGCCCGATGGTGGGCACATAGCCTTCGCGAATGCAGGAATAGGTGTAATTTCCTTTTTTGTCGAGGGTAATAGAAAATACGCCGGCGTTGCCGGTAGTGCAAATCACTTGTTCTTTAGTGGCATTATTCACAAATGATATCATCACGCTGTCTATTCCTTCATGCGTTGCCCCGTCTGTTACCGTTCCGGTAAATGTTGCAATCCTTTCCAGCCTTGCTTTTTCCTCCGACAGCCTTACTTTTTTCTCATAAGCTAAGGGGTCTTTCATGTATCCGAAATCAGGGAACGGGCCGTTTACCGTAAGGGTATAAATATCATCGTTGCCTGCACCGCCCGGGCGGTTAGATGCAAAAAATCCCGAACTTTTATCAGACGACAATATGAGATAAAAATCATCGCCGCTGCTGTTGATCGGATAATACATGTTTTCTGTTGCTACCCATCTGTTTTTCCCTCCTTTGGCCCTGAATATATCCAGCCCGCCCAATCCTGCTTTGCCGTTTGAAGAAAAATATAATACGCCTGTGCTGTCCATCGTCGGAAACATTTCATTGCCGGTGGTGTTAATCATGGACCCCGCATTTATTGGGGCGCTCCACTCGTCTCCTCTTTCAAGAACGGAGTAATAAATGTCGGTTCCGCCAAACCCGCCCGGCATATCCGAAACGTAGTACAACACGCTGTCGTTGGGGCTGAGGCAAGCGTGCCCTATCGAATATTCACGCGGGCTATTGTATTTGAATGATTTTATCGACGATAATTTGTTCGTGGTTATTTTTGCAATTTTGATTTCTAATTTATTTTCCCAAACAGTGCCGTCTTCGGTTTTGTCACGGTAAGGAATATCGGTATTGGTTTGTGTATAGTAAATCGTTTTGCCGTTCTTTGTAAACGCCACAGGCCCTAAGTGGATATTCTTTTTCATGTTGGTGAAAAAGAGTTCCGGCGCGCCTAAATTTTTATCTCTTCTGTAATTTGATTGGTAAACGGCATAGTATTGGTCATCGTCAACCTTGCTGCGCGGGCGGTCTGATATAAACATTATTCCGTTATCGTGGTACATGGCTCCCCAGTCATGGAATTTGCTGTTAAGCCGTTTCAGGTTTTCTACCGTAAAAATTTTGTTACTGTCTCTCCGTGCTACCCAAATCATTGCCGTGTCGCATGAGGCCATGAGTGTTTCCGCCAAGGGGTCGGGGTCGGCGGCATTATTGTAGTAAGTCCGGAGATGCGTTTTTGCTGCCGCATATTTTCCTTCATGAATCAGTAATTCTCCATAATGAAGAAATACATCGGGCGGAATATTATTACCTCCTTTGGCAATCCGTCTTTCATAATACTGTGCGGCTTTTTTCCGGTCGTTTAATGCGCGGTAACAGTCGCCCAACAATTCAAAAGTTTCGGGCCTCACATTTTTCTTCTTTGCTTCCCGCTCCAGAAACGCTATCGCTGTTTTATAGTCAAAGTTTGAGATATAGGTTTTCACTTGTTGCATGATAACATCTGTTTGGGCATACAGCAGCGGTGTTGTACAACAGAGAATAATTATGAGAATTATTTTTTTCATGAGAATCTGCAACTAAAAATAACGTGGTGTTGATTGACGGGATTTCTTCTTTGGAATAGTATAACTAAACGATATTTCATGCGACCCCGGCCAGCCTATTCCCATAATGCTTAAGTCATAAGAATACCCTATCTGTACGTTTTTAATGATAAACAATTCCATCATAAACGCCAATGCGTTGGTGGTTTGGATAGTTTCCACTTCACGTGATCTTACCTCTTGTCCTATGTAAATTCCCGTGCGGTAGGTAACGCCCACCCACAACTGTTTTAACAATAAAGCCAACAAGTTTACATCAAGGTTTCCGGGCCCTTTAAAGTCGTTACGATAAACAAAAGAAGGTTTTAATCCGATGCTGTTGCTGAGGGGTATATATCCTCCTGCCGACACATAGAGGTGCGGTATTTTAATATCT
>JAITQQ010000162.1 GCA_031288855.1 Prevotellaceae bacterium | reverse complement strand
CCGCGGCAGTGCGGTTAGGCCTCTCGTCGGTGTTGGTGCTGAAAACAGATACTCCCCCACCCTACC
Organism: Prevotellaceae bacterium; assembly: GCA_031288855.1. Next base: position 4,025 of record JAITQQ010000162.1, on the reverse strand, counting down.
CCGACGGCAATTATTTAATGAATAAATTGATGGGCGCTTCGTTCCGGTTTATCAGCGAGCAGGAGTATGCCGACCATCGCGATGAAATTATGGAAGAAGTAAAGAAAGAACTTGCCGGTCAAGGCCGCAAGGCTTATATCATCCCCGAAGGAGCATCCAACGGATTAGGCTGTTTCGGGTACTACCAATGTTTGTATGAAATCATCGAACAGGAAAAGGAGCTTGGAATAACGTTCGATACGATAGTCGTTCCGGTGGGTTCTGGCGGCACTTACAGCGGATTATATATTGCAAATAAAGAATTAAATGCCGGGAAAAGAATTGCGGGATTTAACGTGTGCAACACCGCCGAATTGTTCCGTGAGCGTATTTCCGGAGAGATAAACGACGCATTGCAAATAGGCGGAGAGCGGTTGGCGTTCACCAAAGAAGACATCGACATTGTTGATGGATATGTGGGCTTGGGTTATGCGCTGAGTCGCAAAGAAGAGCTTGATTTCATTGCTAAAACGGCATGCACAGACGGTATTATTTTTGACCCCGTATATACAGGAAAAGCGCTCTACGGCTTGTATAATGAAATAAAGAAAGGACACTTCGCTACCGGCGAAAACGTGCTCTTTATCCATACCGGCGGCTTCCCCGGCCTGCTTCCGAAGCGGGCAGCGTTTGAGTTTTAACTCAGATAAACTGCCAACCCTTATCTACGGCAATAGATTTATCGCAAAAATTTTCTCCCGGATTATTAGTAATAGAAAGAAAAGCATTATCATCAGGCAACCGGTGCGGCAAATCCTTAAACAATGTATTCAATGCGGCCGTAGAAAGTTGATTGTTGCAACAATTCAATGCCGTCAGTTTTTCATTTTTACCCACTACTATTTCTCTCAATTGGTTGTAACGGCACCACAACGTAGTCAACGAGTGGTTATGGCTTACATCCAATCTTTTTAAGCGATTATTGCCACAATCCAATCTCTCTAACAACGTGTTTTTACGCACATTTAACTTCTCTAATTGATTATAGCAACAATCCAATATGGTCAATTTCGTATTCTTGCGCACATTCAGTTTCCTCAACTGATTAGACCAACAATTCAACACGGTTAACACCACACGTTTAGACACATCCAACGCAGCAAGCTGTTGCTTACTGTAATCCAAAAAATCTCCAATATTCTCCATAACACCTGACTAGTTCTTCGATAACAAAAAGCATGAACTTCATTATCAACTCGCAGGTATCGTCAAACACCCATAGCCTCAATAAAAAAGCCCATGCCTAAACATGAGCTTTTACTTAATTACTTAGAGACTATTCAACATTGACGATTTCGCAAGTTACCTATAACAAAGTAAAAGCCTTAAATATGTCATCCTTTTTCTTATATCTGCTTTACAAATTCTCGCAAATATAAAATAAAAAAGTCATATTTCAAATTCATGATTAGTCATGGGCTAAAAAAATTATCCCGAAACCCTCACGGGAATTCCCATTTGTTTTACTTGCTCAGCGATTTGCTCCAATTCATGCAGCGGAATTTTTTGCAACCCCGGCGCAGGCGTTTTCCTGTCGATGGTATAAATCATCACCTCCCGCGGGCGCAGCAACGACACCACATCCAGCCAAGGGCCCAACTCATCGGGCGTAGTATTGTCAATAAACGCCCCGCCATATTCGCCCCGGAGAAACATGGTTTGCAAAATGAATTCATGATGAAAGCGCTGCATCGCCGCCACAACCTGTTCTACCGTGTAATGGCCGGAAGGGTTATTCATGCGTTTTGCGGTCTCTGTGCGCGCTGCGTCGAGTTTCAATATGGGGCAATCGGTTTTTTGCAACGCCGCGAACACGTCATCGCGCATCAGGGTTGTGGCATTGGAAAGCACACAAACTTTAGCGGCGGGCGCAAAACGGTTGCGCAACGCCAGCACATCATTCACAATGCGTGCAAATTGAGGATGGATAGTGGGCTCTCCATTGCCCGAAAATGTAATGGCATCCGGGAGTTGTTTTTCTGCCGCCAACACCTGCAACTTTGCTTCCAACGCCTTGTGCACGCCCCTCCACGAAGGAAATAGTTTGTCGACAAGCCCTTCGTTATTCCACCCGCATTCGCAATAAATACAATCGAAATTACACCACTTGCCGTGCAACGGCAGCAGGTTAATGCCCAACGAAACACCTAAACGGCGGCTTTGTATGGGGCCAAATATAATGTCGGAAAAATACATCGGTTATTCCTATTTATTGTTAATCATTCAATCATTGTTTTGGCGGTGGCATCGGCAGTGAGTTTCAATTGGTGTAAATCCAAATTTTCAATCAGCACCAACCCCGGCCGCCTGCCCGCTTCAAGAAGGCCCAGCTCCTGTTCTTTCCGCAAGGCTTGTGCGCCGCCATACGTAGCCCATTGCAGTAATGTTTCCAACGGGATTTGCGAAAAATGTTGCGCCAATGTTTTCAATTCTTCCAACACCGACAATTGGGTATTGGAAGCCAAACTGTCGGTGCCGATAGCTACCGGAGCGCCTTTTGAGAAAAACAGACCTGCCGGCGGCAGCATTCCTGTAATGTAACGGTTTGAATTGGGGCACAGCACCCAACTCACGTTCCGGGTTGTCGCATACACCGCCTCACAGTCAACTGCAGACGTTACGGTGTTATGCACCAGCAGCAGCCGTGTGGTTTCACGCAGCAACGGTAAAATCCGGTGTAAGGAAGTTAACCCGGTGGGATGCGGTTCAGGAAATCCCATGGAAGAAAATAATGTGTGCAACGCCCCGCCACCCTGTAAGAACAAGGCATTTTCTTCTTCGCTTTCCTGATTGTGTATTGACAATATACATTGACGTTGCGCCGTTTCCACAGCAAAAGCAAATAACGATTCATTCATGCTGTAAGGGGCATGGGGCGTTACAGTAGCTGCCAAGCCCGCCTCCGCCGCTTCTTTCAACAATCCGGTAGCTGCGGCTTTTCGCGTTTCCGTGACCTCTTCGGAAATCCCCGCCACTTCAATAAACGAATGATAGTAAATAGCACTCTTCCGTTTCACCTCAAAGCTAACCGGCGTATTACAAATATCGCCTACCGCCACAACACCTTCCTTTCGCATTTGTTCGTCGGCAAGTTGTTGGGCAGTTTCATCAACTGTTCCACGAGGCAGCTTCATCATGGTTTCCAAAAAGCGGGCCATGCCTGCCTGCGGCGCCACCACACCTTTCAGGTGCGACAACTCCAAATGGCAATGGGCATTCACGAAGCCCGGCGACAACACGCCGTTATAAAATTCCGTATGCGCCGTTTCCGCTCCGTCCCACTGCCCCACTTCCACTACGCGGTGCGTATCGTCGAGCGTTACCATGCCATGCCGCAACAACGGCGGTTTTCCTGTAAACAAATATTGTGCTGCAATACGGCGCATCACGGTAGAGATTGGAAATATTGAACAGGCTCAACAGGCTTTAACAGAAGCAGGGGCTGTGTATTTCTCGGTTTGTGTACCCGGAATCGCGACAGGTAAATATGTTGTTGCGCGGTAGAATCGCGGTTATCCGTTAGCAGCCAAAAGCCCTTAATGTGCGTAACCAATGTGTCATTAACCGTAAAAGACATGGTATATGTTTTTGTCTCGCCCCGCACAAATTCCACTTCTTTTTCCTGCCGCACCGTATCCAAAACATGCGTTTTGATTACCTTGTTGCCGGCTTTCATTTCTTTCACATTCTTTTGCGTTTTTGAATCCTCTCCTATCTTCGGGCGTTCTCGTATTTTCGGATTCTTTTGTATTTTCAAATCTTGCTTTATTTCCAAATTTTGTTGTAATTCTACCGCTCGAAGTTCCTTGTCCAAGTGTTTTTTCTTACCCGGTATTGCGCTCTGTACCGTATCTTTTTCCCCGAATTTTCCGAACAAATAGCCCTTCATGTGCGGGCGCTGCGTAGAATCATCATCAAAATATTGTACAGACACCGACAAGGTGTAAACGCACAAGGTGTCTACAGGAATAGAAAACGCATACGAA
>JAITQQ010000150.1 GCA_031288855.1 Prevotellaceae bacterium | reverse complement strand
AGGCAAAGGTAGGAAAGATTTTTGTATTTCCGAATAGTTTTGGTATATTTGCATAAATTATTGTGGCATGCATCCCTCCGAACATCAAATAAAAATTTTTTCCTGTCGCTCTTCACGTTATCTGGCCGAACGCATTGCAAAGGCGCTGGGCACGGAGTTAGGCAAATCGCTGGTTACGGAATTCAGCGACGGCGAATTTCAACCCGCGTTCGACGAGAGCGTGCGCGGCTGCACGGTGTTCATCGTGCAATCAACCTTTCCGCCGGTCGATAATTTGTTCGAACTGCTGTTGATGATTGATGCGGCGCGCCGGGCTTCGGCCTACAAGGTGATTGCCGTGATGCCCTATTTCGGATGGGCGCGGCAAGACCGCAAAGACCGCCCGCGCGTGTCGATAGGCGCCAAGATGGTGGCCAACCTGCTGGCCGCTGCCGGCTGCGACAGGGTGATGACCGCCGACCTGCACGCCGACCAGATACAAGGTTTCTTTGATTTTCCGGTTGACCATATTTTCGCAAGTATGGTGTTTCTTCCGTATGTCAAAAACCTGAAAATCGAAAACCTCTCGGTGGCTGCGCCCGACATGGGCGGCGCAAAACGCGTGAACGCCTACGCCCGCCTGCTGGAATGCCCGATGATTATATGCCACAAATCGCGCGAGAAAGCGAATGTAGTGGGCGAGATGACCGCTATCGGCGAGGTGGAAGGCCGCAATATTCTTATCCTTGACGACATGGTGGACACGGCGGGAACGATTTCCAAAGCCGCCGACATGCTGATGGAAAAAGGCGCGCTCAGCGTGCGCGTCATGGCTACGCATGCCGTGCTTTCGGGACCGGCCTACGAGCGCATTGCGCGGTCGTGCATCAAGGAAGTCATCGTAACCGACACCATTCCGCTGCGTCCGGGCAAGGACGTGGATACCTCAAAAATCAAAGTGCTTTCCATTGCCGAATTGTTTGCCGAAGTCATTGACAAGGTGTACAACTACCAGTCGATAAGCAGTCATTTTGTGATGTAAATGAACGCAATAATCAAGAGCACATTTCTTCTGCTGTTTGTGTTTTTAGTGGGGCCTGCCCTGCAAGCGCAGGATACGCGCCGCATGTATTTCGGCTTCTCCTTAGAGCCCGCATGGGGCGTATTCGACGCCGACGCGCCGCTTAAAACCGACGCACCGCGATTTGGCGTTAACATCAATTTACAGTCGTGGAAATATATCAAGTCGTGGCTCGGCGTGTATTCCGGCCTGAGCCTGCTGAATAACGGCGGGCGCATTAACGTAGATAACGGATCCGGCGCTCCGGCGATAAACGACATTGTTTGCCGCTTCCAATACCTTGCGGTGCCGCTCGGCATTGCACTCACCACACCGCTAAAGCGTAATTTTCAGGCAAGCCTGCAGCTCGGCGTGGCGGCGGCGCTGCACGTTGACGGCAGCATCACGTGGGGCGATACTGTGGGAAGCTCGGATACGGTGCGCGATTTTTCCGCGTTCTATCAGGCTACGCTCAGCCTGCAATACCACATTGGGCAGGATGTGTATCTTCACTTTGGGCCTTCCTACATGCGAAGCATGGCCAGCGTTGCCTCAAATATGAAAATCATACAGCAGAGTTTCGGCATACGTGCGGGCATCATTTTTTAAATTTGCGGCCTATGGAATATGTGAATGTAATTTTACCGCTTGCATTGCCGCAAATGCTCACCTACGCAGTGCCCGGAGAATTTTCGGGCAAGGTGCAGCCGGGCATGCGGGTAGAAGTGGAAGTGGGGCGGAAACATTACCGGGCGCTGGTTTACTCCTTGCAGAACGAAGCGCCGCAAGGCTTTGCCGTGAGGCCGCTGCGCGGTGTAACAGACCTCGCGCCGGTGGTTACGGCCAAGCAATTCGAACTGTGGAAATGGATAGCATCCTACTACATGTGCACGATGGGCGAAGTGATGACCGCCGCGCTGCCCAACGGTTTGCGCACTACCTATAAGCCCCGCACGGAAACTTTCGTACGCCTGCACGAAAGTGTGCAAGGCGAAGCGCAGTTGGGAAAAACGCTGAATGCGTTGTCGCGCGCCAAAAAGCAGGAAAAGCTGTTGCTTGATTTTTTAGATTTGACAAACGGCGCGACAGACGCTGCGGTTTCCAAAAAAATATTGATGAACGTGTGTGGCGCATCGGCGGCGGCGTTTAATGCCTGTGTAGAGAAACATATTTTTGACGTGGAGCAGCGCGAAGTAGGCCGCCTCGACCGTTCGGCTGCGGTTACGAAAAACATGCCGGTGTTGTCGGCTGCCCAGCAAGCGGCGTGTGACGCGATAAAAGAACAGTGGCAAACAAAAGATGTGGTGTTGCTGCACGGCGTTACCGCGTCGGGTAAAACGGAAATTTATGCCGAACTCATGGCAGAGGAGTTGGCGCGGGGCAACCAGGTGTTGTATCTGGTGCCCGAAATAGCCCTCACCACGCAATTAATTGGGCGGCTGCAGCAGCTTTTTGGGAACAGGGTGGGTGTTTACCATTCGAAATATAGCGACGAGGAGCGGGTGGAGATTTATACGATGATAAGCGCCAATGAGGTTTCGCCGGAAGAACATCCGCCCCTGCAAATTATTGTGGGGGCGCGGTCGGCGGTGCTGTTGCCGTTTGTCAAGCCCGGCCTGGTGATTGTAGATGAGGAGCACGAAGCCACGTTCAAGCAGGTTGACCCTGCGCCGCGCTACCACGCCCGCGATACGGCTATTGTGCTTGCCGCGCAACATGGCGCGAAGGTGTTGCTGGGCACAGCCACGCCTGCCATTGAAACATACTACAATGCCAAGTCGGGCAAATATGGCTTGGTAACCCTTTCGGAGCGCTTTCACCCTGTGCCCTTGCCCGCCATCGAGGTCATCGATACCATTTCCATGCGAAAGAAAAAGCGAATGGACGGTTTGTTTTCACAACCGCTACTCGCGGCTATTGGCAAGGCGTTGGAGAAGCGCGAACAGGTTATCTTATTTCAAAACCGGCGGGGCTTTTCGCCTTTTATACAGTGTGCAGACTGCGGCTACATCCCGCAGTGCAAGCATTGCAGCGTAAGCCTCACTTACCATAAACAACAGCATGCGCTGGTATGCCATTACTGCGGTTACACCGAGCGCTTGCCGGGAAGCTGCGCCGCGTGCGGCAGCGCCGGCATACAAACCAAAGGTTTCGGCACGGAAAAAATAGAAGAAGAATTGCAGCGCTGTTTTCCGGACGCGCGCCTCGCCCGCCTTGACCTGGACACTACACGCGCCAAGCACGCCTACCGGCGCATCATCAATGACTTTGAAACAGGACAGAAAGACATACTCGTGGGCACGCAAATGGTGACCAAAGGGCTTGACTTTAGCCGGGTGAGCCTTGTCGGGATTTTAAATGCCGACAACTTACTTAATTTTCCCGATTTTCGTGCACACGAGCGCAGTTTTCAATTGCTCACACAGGTGAGCGGCCGCGCGGGGCGCAAGGAGCAGCGGGGGCAGGTGTTAATTCAAACCACGCAGCCCAACAGCCCTGTTATTCGTTTTGTGCAGCAGCACGATTATCATGCCTTGTTTAGCTTGCAGCTCGCCGAGCGGCATGAGTTTGCTTTTCCGCCCTACGTTCGCCTGATAGGGGTAAACATGAAACATACGAATGAAACCGTGTTGCAGCAAGCGGCTGCGTTGTTCCAGGAGCAGGCCGGCGCGCTTCTGGGAGGCCGCCTCTTCGGGCCGTTTCCGCCGCCGGTGCCGCGCATACAGCGGAAGCACATCCTTTCGTTTTGGATACGCGCCGCCCGGCACGATAATCTTGCGGAGTTGAAGTCCGCCCTCGCGCAGCAGTTCGAGCGGTTGCGCGCTCATCAGGGCTGGAGCGGCCTCGAGTTCGTGGCCGACGTTGACCCGGTGTGAGGAACAGTAGCAGTAAGCAGTGGCAGTGCTAAAGGTGGAGGGTTCTTGCTCCGTTATCGCTAACGCTGATGTGCAGGTGCAGCGTGTTGGCGGGAAGTAGCGCAATGATGTGTTCCGGCCATTCCACCAAACAGGTGTGCCCGCTGAAAAAATACTCTTCATAGCCCAAATCAAAAGCCTCTTCGGGTTTGTTGATGCGGTAGAAATCGAAATGATATACCGGCTCGCCGCTGGGCTTGTGGTATTCGTTTATCAGTGCAAACGTAGGGCTGTTTACCGTGCCGGCGACGCCCATTGCCGCGCATAGTTCCTTAATCAATGTGGTTTTTCCGGCGCCCATAGCGCCATAGAAAGCAATCACGCTGTGTTGTTCCAGTAACGGCAACAACTGTTGCGCCGCTCGCGGAAGAGCAGCGAGCGTATCAATGGTTAGCGGGAATATCGTTTGCATATTCGGTGTTGAAGAACTCCAGATAATCTATTACCTGACCGGTTTTAGCCAGCAACTCGAGGTTTCCGGGCGTGATGAGCAACCGGCGGAAAGTTACAGGGTCGAAAGCCACCAGCTCTTTTTCTTCCGTTATCTTCCGGGCATATTCTGCCGCATCCTGCCGGTTATCGAACGATTTTACGAGCGCAATGGCATAGCCTTTCGGCAGGTTGCTGATAGATACTTCGTAGTTTTGGTCGAGAAACTGTTCCGCGTTGTATGACTCTAAGGCAAACAGCAAATCGTTGCCCAGTTTGCTTTCAAACAATATGGCGAAATAATGTACGCCCTCAGGGTTAACCGTGTAATTGGTTTTTGTGACGGCGCTGCTGTCGGCAGTAGTTTGTGCGGGCGGTGTGGTTTGTGTTGCGGCGGCAGCGGTAACCGCAGCTGCCGGTGTGTATCGTAATGCTTTTTCGTCTAACGAAGACAGGAGCGTGGTTGCCGTTTTTGCTTCTTCCGAATTGGGATATTGTCTAACCAGATTAGCTAACGCTTGTTTGTATGCGCCCATACTTCCTGTGTGTGCTGTGGCAAAAGCATACAGCAAGGCAATCTGCGGCTGAATTAAATTTTGCGGATACACTTCATTAATTTGCAGGGCTGCTTGTGCGGCTTCCGCATAGCGGCCTTCCTTATATTTATAAAACGCCTCTTCATACATCTTTTCAATATTCTCGTGGATGGCCTGTTGCTCCTCAAGATAATGAGGGTTGATAATCATTTGCGTCAACGGCTCTTTCGGATACCCGGCCACCAGCAACTGTTTGTAATGTTCACTTTGTGTCGGATTATCCGTGTCCATGTACAGCTTATACAGGTAGTAATAAACAGTGGCCGTAAACTCATGTTCCGGGAAACGGCTGTTCAACGACTCAAACGTTTCGATTGCCAATAATTTTTCATCTACATCGTTCATGTATGCTTCGCCCAAGCCGAATAGTGCGGGGCGTATTTTGTCGTTTGAGGCTTGTATCGCTTCCGGCGTCAAAGGCAGGTCTTTGGTATAGTACTCGTGCGATTTGTTTGACATTTCCGGCTCTTTGCTTGCTTCCGATTGTGTGTCATCTTCGTCAATTGCCGCGAGCGAAATTTCACTGCGGTCTTTGCGCCGCCAGTTGTCTTCGAGCCGCCGTTTGCCCCATCGCATATTAAACGCCGCCAGCCCCGAATTAATGGAATTGGTATTGTAGAAATACCATTTTCCGGCGTTGGTATTCGATGCGGTGTTGGAATACCGGGCAAGCTCCTGTTGGTTGATAAAAAACTGCTGTTGCTGTTGCGCTTCGGCAGCCTTTCGTTCTTCCTCTATGATTTTGCTGATAGTTTCGTCGATTAATTTTTTCCGTTCCGCTTCGGAAAGCGAGGCTATGCGTTGCAAGCTGTCTTCGCGGTGTACGGTTTTCCAGTGCTTCGCCAGGTCTTCTATCGACAAGGCTTTTTCGTTAATTTCATTGTAGCGCGAAAAAGTAGCGCCCAGCGCTTCCGCCGATAAAGCCAAGTGGTCGTAAGCGTCGGCATACTGTTTACGCCTGTAATAGTAGTTGCCCAATACTTCATGGGCATATCCTTTTTGCCGCATATTGCTCGATTCCACTTGTATGGATTTGTGCAGGTATGCAATAGCCGTTGAATCGTTGCCCATAGCGTGTTCTGCCTGCGCTAACGCGAAGTAAATGCGGTCGGCGAAATCGCGGTTTTTTTCGTCTTCCAACATGCGAAGCAATACTTTCCGCATGTTTTGCTTTGACTTGGGATTATAAAGGCCGGCCAGCAACAACCGCGCCGAAAACACCTGCTCATAGTCGTTGCTCGACTTGATGATTTTTTCCAGATGCAGGATGGCATTCGCCGGGTCGTCCATTCGCCGGTAAAGATTAGTCAGGATGAAGTGGTAACGTATTTTGTTCGCTTTTCGCCTTTCCTCTTTCAGCGCTTTATTCAGTGCATCGGTGGCACTTTTGTAGTCCTGTACCTTGATGTAATAATTGGCATAAGCGGCGTAAAACAGCGCCCGCATCCGCCGCCGGAGGTTACTGACCTTACGCACCTCTTCGAGCAGGGTGGGCACGCGGCCTAAGTCACCGGTATTCGTGAGCGCCACAGCCAACCACATTTTTGCCTCATTCACCGCCGATTCTTTGGGGTATTCCAACAATAAATAATCGAGAATAATGATGGCAATGTCGTAATTTTGCAGGTATAAGCTGGCTTTTGCGCTCAGCAGGTAGGCGTCGTCCACCACGGCGTTATATTCGCGTTTGTTGTAAAACTCGCGGTCTTTCTGTGTCAGGGCGCCCTTCTTTTTCTTCGGTTTTGCCGTGATAGAGTGTTTTACCACCAACTTGTTGCTTTTCTCAATGACGCGCTCCATCTCGCCTGTTACCTGTCCGGGAACGCCTTCGTCGGCAAACAAAAACACCGGTAGCAGTTCGGTGTAGTCCTCCACCTGAAGCCCTTCGGTTTTTTTCATTCCCTGTTTGAAACTTTCGGCGCCGTTGAATTTGATATTAAACTCAGAAGTTACATTATGATATGCGCGGCTTGCCCACGTGTTCTTTTTTGTAGAGCAGGATACGAGCAGGACTGATGCTGCAGCAAGAATGATAATCCAACGGTTTAGAATCATAATAGCCAACAAAAATACGGAAAAAAAGCGACTATTCAAAATTGTTGAAAAGCCGCTTATCACCTTGCTGACGTCAGCAAGGTGATAAATAACTCTTAACTATCCCGCCCATCCCTCGCGGTCTAAATTGCGGTAGTTATTATTCTTTTCAATTCCTCCATGTCCGGCAACGCCTTGCGCATTTTTTCCGGCAATTCTTTCGAGGTTTTGTAAGTGGCTACGCCCATCGGTTTTGTGAAATCCCTTATTGCAAATTCTACAGAGGCCTTTTTCATCTCTTTACACAGGATAATGCCTATCGACTGATTTTCGTGTGGTTTGCGCACATATTCGTCTAATGCCGAGAGATAGAAATTCAACTGTCCGAGATATGACGCACGGAATTTCCCGGTTTTCAGTTCTATGGCAACCAATGCGTTTAGTTCTCGATTGAAAAACAACAGGTCGATAAAAGATTCTTCGCCGCTCACCTCAAGCCGGTATTGATTTCCAATGAAACTGAAATCATTGCCGAAGGTCATGATGAATTTCTTGATGTTTTCGACAATAGCGCGTTCCAATACTCTTTCATCTTGGTCTTCTTCCGGTTCATCAATCTGTTCCACGTTGATATAGTCCAGCAAGTATTCATCTTTGAATGCGGCAACTGCCTTTAATGCCTGCTTTACATTTGGCAACGTTTGGGCAAAATTGCTTGGCATTGTGCCGCGCTTGCTGTAGAGGTCGGCACGAAGGTAATCTTTCAATGT
>JAITQQ010000080.1 GCA_031288855.1 Prevotellaceae bacterium | reverse complement strand
TATAAACACGTTATTCAGAAAAACTTCACAAAAACATTTATGGATAGATGGGCAAGATAAAAAAACAATGGCATCGAAATGATGCCATTCAAATATGGTAGTCCGTAGAGTCCATATTTCACCGAATTAACGGGTTCCTGTCAAAGTTTTCAGGGATTGCTCCTTTCGCTCCATGACACTGCAAATATAAACACATTTTTTGAAAATCCAAACATAAATCGCTAAAATGTGCAATTTTTGTTACCGCTTAAAAAACAGTTGCCCGGTGCCGATTAATGCGCCGCCCGAATAAATATCAACGGTATATTCTCCTTTGCCGAATTGCTCGTCAGCGCCACCGTAATATACACACACGTCTAAGTCCTCACCTTGGTAATCGACTTCGCGCATGGCCGAATACATAAGCTGCTCGCCGTTCAAGGTAAAATAACCATTATCGGCTTGCGCCAACACAATACTGTCGGGGCCTTTCACCCTTATATAAACATTACGCAAGCCGCGAGCGGCAATGCTGTTTTCCAGAAACGAAAAACAAACCCGCAATTGCGCCGTGTTTTTTGAACGCGACGTTTCTTTCCCTTTCTTGGTAATAGCCGTCACTACAACATCGCGCACTTTCACTACTGAGCCTTTTTCCACTTGCGCCGTAAGGTTGTCGGTGTGTTTTACAAGGGTCTCGTACTTCTTGCTCGATTCGCGGGCTTCCGTTTTTGCCAACACCGTTTCGGCACGCAATTGTTGATTCAGCACATTCAAAGAGTCAATCTGATGCACATAGCCGCGCATGATTTCACGCAGCAAGCCCAACTCCTGTTCATACTTGCGTATCTGCGAACGATTGGTGGCTTCCGTACGTTTCAAGCGCTCAATCAACACATCTACTTTTTCACGCTCTTCATCCAAATGCACATTTAGCGCTTCATTCGTTGTTTCCAACTGCTTGTAGTCATCGCGCAGTTGTTCCAAATTCAGTTCCAAAGCAATCTTGTCGGTAGTCAACTCACTAATCATTTGTGCACGGTCAATCCATACATAAACAAATACCGCCAACACCACTGCCAGCACCACAGCCAAAACAATCATAACGGTTTTGGCCGTTTTTTCCGCACCTGATTTTGGTTCTTTTATTTCTTCAACGCTTTCGTTTGTTGTGGCCATCATTATAAATTTAAAAATATTATTTTCTGTTTACGACTAATTCGGGCGTATAATGTACCAAACACGACCCGGTATTTAAGTATCCGCCGCCCGGCGCCGCCCGGCGAAAGATATAATTTCCCTGCAACAAATCAAGGCGCATGTCCGAAAGGCAAGGCGCAAATTCTTTGCCGTAAGTGCGCAAAGCATTCAGGAAATAGAAAAACACGTCATGCCCCTGAAAGGCGTACTGCGAGGGCTCTCTATTGAATTGCATGCGATAACGTTTTACAAACTGCCGCACATTTTCATACTGATAATCCACATAAAACGGAACGGACAAATGTAAATTCATGTGATGGAAAAACGACAAATCCACATTTTCAAAATTCCGCCACCGGGCTTGTCCATACAGCGTTATCGGATATTTAAGGATAGATTGGATGTAACTCAAATTTGACGTAAAATCAGACACCAGCGCCTCATTATTGGAAGCCACTACAATGTGGTTTTGCTTGTCGGGATGAAGCATGGTAAGCAACGTATCACGCACGGCGAGCCCTTTTTCAACCTTGTAGTGGAAAATAACCAACGAATCGGTTTTCGCTTCAAGCAAGGTTTTATAGTCGTTCACGAGCGCTGTTTCATTTTCTCCGTCTTCATAAATCAACAGCACCCTGTCGGTTTTTTTCGATATATTTTCCAACAGCCTTTCTTGTTGAGCGCAAAGTGGCGGCGGCACTTGGAAAAGCATCGGGTTGCCGGGCAACAGGCTTTCCACCTTCGGGTCAAGCGGAGACACTACACGAAGCTGCCGCTCGCGGGCATACAACAAAAATTTTTCCAAAGAAGTGGTATTATTTTGCATGGCCGTATATACAGGGCCAATAACCAAATCGGCATACCGCAACTGGTCGCGGATTAATATGCTGTCGAGATGCTTTACATCATATATCGAAAGGAACAAAGAAAATCCTTTTTGCCGCATATCTTCTACAGCTAACAAAGCGCCTGCATAAAATTCTATAAAATTATCCGACGCATGAAGGCGTTCAATCGTCAGTTCCTTGAGCGTGTCGGCCAAGGTTGCACTAAGTGCCGGAATAATATCGAACGGCAACAATAACGCCACGCGGTAGGTCATTGTTTCGGGGTCGTAAGCTTGCACGCTACAATCGCGGTGTTCATTTTCAAGAGAAGCACATCTCGTTAATCCCGACAAGCCCGGCGCTTGCGTTGTCGCCGTATCCGGCTGCGGCTGATGCTGCGGTTGCGCCTCGTTGGCAACGGGGGCAGGAGTTACTGTTTGGGTTTCCGAAACAGGCGCCGGACGTGGGCTCTCGGTGTGTTGTGCAGTCGTCGGTTGTGTGTAACTTGGAAACACATGCCCGCTCACTACCGGTATTTTTAAGCGGTCGCCTTCTTTCAATCCTTCCGCCAATTGCGGATTGTGTTTTTTCAATTCATCAATGCTCACGCCGTAATGCCGCGAAATGGAATAAAGCGTTTGCTTTTTCAATACAAGATGAATGTAATACAACTGCCCGCCTATACGCACCTGCTCCGAAGAAGTTTCTACAGGTATGGGCTGCACAGGTTCTTGTTGTCCCCATAACGGAAACAATAAACAAAGAAAGAAAAGAATGATAATCGCCTGTTTCATAATCGTGCCAACATGTTTTGTACGTTAGTTTCTATGCGTTCGTAAGTATCTTCGGCGTATGGGGCAGGGTTGAATTTCGTGCCGGTAATATGTTCAAACAACTCTATGTAACGCTCGGTAATGCCCTGTACTACCGCATCGGTCATCGGCGGCGCCTGTTGCCCTTTCTGTCCGCTAAAGCCGTTATCCATCAACCATTCGCGCACAAATTCTTTCGACAACTGGCGCTGCGGCTCGCCTTTCGCGAAACGGGCAGCATATCCGTCGGCATAAAAGTAGCGCGATGAGTCGGGCGTATGTATTTCATCAATCAAATATATTTTTCCGTCTTTCTTCCCGAATTCATATTTTGTGTCCACCAATATCAACCCGCGTTCGGCCGCCATCTGTGTGCCACGCAAAAACAATGCCATAGCCGCCGCTTCAAGCTGTACATAGTCGGCTTCGCTTATTAACCCGCGTTTAATTATTTCATCACGCGAAATGTCTTCATCGTGCAACCCTTGTTCAGCCTTTGTGGTAGGCGTAATAACCGGCTTTTCGAACGCCTGATGTTCGCGCATCCCATCAGGAATTTTCACCCCGCAAATTTCACGCGCACCGGCCTTGTAAGCACGCCACGAACTTCCTGTGAGATACCCCCGCACAATCATTTCCACCGGAAAAGGCTCGCAACGGTAACCTACCGTAACCACCGGGTCGGGCGACGCAATGCGCCAGTTCGGTACAATATCGGCGGTAGCCGCCAGAAAATGGGCGGCAATCTGATTCAACACTTGCCCTTTGTAAGGAATACCTCTCGGCAACACCACATCAAAAGCCGAAATGCGGTCGGTGGCCACCATCACCAAATATTTATCGTAAATAGTATATACATCGCGGACTTTGCCCACGTACTTGCCCGATTGTTTTGCAAAATGAAAATTCGTTTCGGTTATTGCATTCATGTTTATTGTATTTATTCGATATATTCTATAAATCCTGTCGTTGTTTCCTGATATAATTTCCGCATGGCAGCAAGCGACACGCTCATGCGCCGGTATTCTTTTTCATGAGCGAAAAATGCGGGCTTGCCGGCATACACCGCAGCCGGCAAGATATAAAAACGGCGCAGGCCATCCTCTTCAGGCTTATAAACCCATGTAAACACATAGCCGCCGTTATCGATGCGTGTTGTTTCGTGATTTTTTACCAAACGGATGCGCACCATAGCGCCGATTTCGGTATTCACGGCTGTCATGTTCGAAATAAAATTGCCCAGCGAATAAACCACCGCACTTTGCACCGTTGAATCACCGGACATATTCATTTCCATGCCTTGCAACACGTGGGGATGGCTGCCAATTACAAGGCGCACGTCCTGACGCAGCAAGAAATCCGCCACAGCGCGTTGCTCGCGGTTGGGATACAATTTATATTCTTCGCCCCAATGTATAGCCACCACGATAATATCGGGCGACAAGCGTTTGGTTGCGGCAATATCGGCGGCCATTTGCACGGTGTCTATGCGGTTCACCACGGTAGGCTCAGGGGTCGGAATACCATTGGTGCCGTAGGTATAATTAAGCAAGCCGATAGCGATATTGTTTTTCTTCAGCAACAACGGATAAACCCGGCTGCGGTGCACGCTGTCGTAAAAAGTGCCGGTATGCGTGATGCGCAACGAGTCAAGCACGCCGATTGTTCGTTCCACGCCTCTCCGCCCTTTGTCGCACGAATGGTTGTTGGCGGTGAGCAACACCTCCACGCCCGCCTGTTGGAGCGCCGTGGCCAATGCATCGGGGGCGCTGAACGTGGGATAACCGCTGTATGGCTCGCCGGCCAGCGTTACTTCAAGATTGGCCACCGTCACATCGGCCGCCGCAAAGTAAGGCTTTACAAATTCAAAACACGGCTCAAAAGAGTAGCCCCCGGCGGTTTTTGCCGCGTTAATTTGTTTTTGATGCGCCATCACGTCGCCGGTAAATAACAGATTCAAAGTGTCTTGCGACTTCAATTCCGGCAGACAAAACAAACAGGCTAAAAGGATTGTACACGTTTTCATTTGGGCGTGAAGGTACATATTTTTTTACTTTTTTTCGCTTTTTTTTTGTATATTTGAAATAAATATCTACTTTTGACCTTTGTATTTAATGTATTAAAAACATTCCTTCAATATGAAGAAACTAACTTACATCATCTTATCATGCAGCATGTTGTTGTCGCTGAACAGCTGCGAATGGTTTAACACGGCGATTTTAGGAAAACCTTCCAAAGCTGAAATAGCACGCCGCATTAAAGTGGAAAATGCACGTAAAGACAGCCTTGCCAGAGTAGAACAAGAACGGTTGGCCGCAATAGAACGTCAAAAACAGGAAGAAGCCGAACGTGAGGAAGCGCTTCGTAATCAACGCTATCACGTTATTTTCGGATGTTTTAAAGTGCAGTCAAACGCCGAACGGATGGTCGCCCGCCTTGAAAGCGACGGCCACACCGCCGTTGTGTTGAACTTTGCCAACGGTTTTTCATGCGTTTCTATCCAGTCCTTTTCCGACATTCACACCGCTTTTAACGCCATGAACAGCTTCCTGCGCACGGTAAGCTATTGTCCTGAGGATGTGTGGGTTTACGACTCTAATTTTGGGCTACACCGTTAGCCTGCCTTTTTTTTTGAAAAATGATTTATCAACACAATGTTGATAAGTCATTTTTTGTTTATCTCCACTCGATTATCACCCGTTGTTAATTATTCGTTAATAAAACTGTGTTTTTTTTGAAAAAAGACAAGCAAGTTTGGCGTAACTTGCAAACTCTTTCCGTCCTTTTTTGGAAAATCATACATTTATTAATTAATTATAAGAGAAGCCTAATGAATTCGAAAGAAACGAAAATGAAAATTTACGAGTACGATGACGCCGTAGCTGCAAGTGTAAAATATTTTAAAGGTGACGAATTGGCTGCGTCTGTGTGGGTAAATAAATATGCCATGAAAGATTCGTTCGGCAATATTTTCGAAAGAACGCCCGACGACATGCACCAACGGTTGGCTAACGAGTTTGAACGTATTGAAAAGCGTTACGAAAACCCGATGAGCGCAAGCGAAATCATGGAATTGTTCAAAGACTTCAAATATATTGTGCCGCAAGGCGGCCCGATGACAGGCATCGGTAATTCACAACAAATCGCTTCGCTGTCGAACTGCTTTGTGATTGGCTACCAACAAGAGGCCGACTCCTACGGCGGCATCATGCGCATTGATGAGGAGCAAGTACAATTGATGAAACGCCGCGGCGGCGTGGGGCATGACTTGTCGCATATCCGGCCGGGCGGAAGCCCGGTGCTGAACAGCGCCCTGACGTCAACCGGCGTAGTGCCGTTCATGGAACGTTATTCGAATTCCACCCGCGAGGTGGCACAAGACGGGCGGCGCGGCGCGCTCATGCTCAGTATTTCCATCAAACATCCCGACGCCGAACATTTTATCGACGCAAAAATGTCGCAGGGCAAAGTAACAGGCGCAAACGTATCGGTGAGAATCGACGATGATTTTATGCGTAGCGCATTGAACGAAAAGCCCTACATACAACAATATCCCATTGATTCGGACACGCCTAAATATAAAAAGGAAATCGACGCCCAAAAATTATGGAAGAAAATTATCCATAACGCATGGCGCTCGGCCGAGCCCGGCGTGTTATTCTGGGATACGATTATCCGCGAATCCATTCCCGATTGCTATGCCGACAAAGGATACCGCACGGTGAGCACAAACCCTTGCGGGGAAATTCCTTTGTGCCCCTACGACAGTTGCCGCCTCATTGCCATCAACCTCTACAGTTATGTGGATAATCCTTTTTCCGCCAAAGCTTCTTTCAACAAAGCATTGTTCAAAAAACACGTGCACAAAGCTATGCGCCTGATGGACGACTTGATTGACCTCGAACTGGAAAAGATAGACGCCATCATGGAGAAAATCAAATCAGACCCTGAAAATAACGATATAAAACGAGTAGAGCGGGAACTCTGGGAAAAAATTCGCGAGAAAGCCATCAACGGACGCCGCACCGGGCTTGGCATTACGGCCGAAGGCGATATGCTGGCTGCGCTCGGATTGCGTTACGGCACCGACGAAGCCATCGACTTTGCGGTGGAAACACAAAAAACGCTGGCCATGGAAGCCTACCGCGCTTCCGTAATGCTGGCCAAAGAACGCGGGGCTTTCCCGATTTTCGATGTAACACGTGAAGAAAAAAATCCGATGATTGAACGCATCCGCAAAACTGATGGTGAATTGTATGAAGAAATGGTGCGTTACGGCCGCCGCAATATTTCGATGTTAACCATTGCGCCTACCGGCACCACCAGCATGATGACGCAAACCACGTCGGGCATTGAGCCGGTGTTCCTGCCGGTGTACAAGCGCCGCCGCAAGGTAAACCCGAACGACAAAAATGTGAAAATATCGTTTGTTGACGAAGTGGGCGACGCATGGGAAGAATACAATGTGTTCCACCATAAATTTATTACGTG
>JAITQQ010000009.1 GCA_031288855.1 Prevotellaceae bacterium | reverse complement strand
TCCGAGATATAAGTGGCGCCTGTTTTATATTGCCGCATGAGTGTATCATTCACCCCTATTGCACGTGCGAACTTCGACACATTAATCCAATCGTAATAGTTGAAGAAAGAGGCAAGGTCATATTTATATTCAAATTCTATGTCTTTGAGCTCATCGGGAAGCGGGTCTCCATTCTCCTGATAGGCCTCAAAAATTTCTCTCACTGAGTTTTCAAAATCAGCTTTTGCTTCTGCTACCGTAGTTCCATCTCCGATTATTGTACTATTAATGTCGGGCGTAAAAATACCATATGTCCCGTCTTTTCCCATTTCGATAAGTGCCGTTGTTTTCATATTAATTTATTTAAAAATTGAACAGGAATTAAAATCCTATCTGCTTTTTCAATTTATAAAATATTCCTCTCCCTACTTCTTGGCTGTCGTGTCGTTCAATTTCAATAGGATAATCCTTTTCTGGATGCCGGTAAATATCATGCTTGCCGCCATGCCGGTAAAGATACCATCCTTCTTTTTCCACAATACGTCTTAGTTCCGACCACTTCATTTTAAGTGCCTTTTATTTAGACAGCACAAATGTACTACATTTTTGTAATACTCGCAAATTTTTGCACAAAAAAACGAGGGTTTTTATTTCCCTCGTTTCTTTATTATATGTACAAACGACTACAGTTGCGGGCCGGCCGGAATCAATGCCTTGCCGGCAGGCGTATCGGTGTACTGCTCAAAGTTCTTCACGTACTTAGCGCCAAGGCTGCGGGCTTTTTCTTCCCATTCTTTCACATCCTTGTACGTTTCGCGCGGGTCAAGAATACCATCCGACACGTTATTCAACTTCTTCGGCGCCGTGAGGTTGAGAATAGGAACTTTTACCGTTTCGGCTTTTTCAATAGAGCCGTCGATAATGGCGTCAATAATGGCGCGGGTATCCTTGATGGAAATGCGCTTGCCTGTGCCGTTCCAACCGGTATTTACCAAATAGGCTTTTGCGCCGTGCTCTTTCATTTTTTTCGACAAGGTAGAAGCATATACTGTGGGATGCAAGGTTAAAAACGCTTCGCCGAAGGCGGGAGAAAACGAAGGCAGCGGCTCGGTGATGCCCCGCTCGGTGCCTGCCAGCTTCGACGTATAACCGCACAGGAAGTGGTATTGCGCCTGAGCATCGTCTAAAATAGATACAGGAGGCAACACGCCGAAAGCGTCGGCCGAAAGATAAATAATCTTGCTGGCGTGCCCTGCTTTCGAGGGCAACACAATTTTATTGATAAAATAAATCGGATAAGACACGCGGGTATTTTCAGTTACAGAACCGTCGGCAAAATCGATAGCGCCATCCTGACGCACCGTTACGTTTTCGAGCAAGGCGTCGCGGCGGATGGCACGCCAGATGTCGGGCTCGTTTTCTTCGCTCAGGTTAATGGTCTTGGCATAACAGCCGCCCTCGTAGTTAAACACGCCTTTGTCGTCCCAGCCGTGTTCGTCGTCACCGATAAGGTAACGCTTCGGGTCGGCCGACAAGGTGGTTTTTCCGGTGCCCGACAAGCCGAAGAAGACCGCTACATCGCCTTTTTCGCCCACATTGGCCGAGCAGTGCATAGAAGCCATGCCTTTCTGCGGCAGGTAATAATTCATCATGGAGAACATGCCTTTTTTCATTTCGCCGCCATACCACGTGCCGCCGATGATTTGCATTTTTTCCGTAAGGTTGAACAATACGAAAACCTCCGAATTCAAGCCGTGTTCCTTCCATTTCGGGTTGGTACATTTTGAGCCGTTCATCACCACGAAATCGGGCTCTCCGTAATTGGCCAGTTCGTAGTGCGACGGACGGATGAACATGTTCGTCACAAAGTGCGCTTGCCAAGCCACTTCCATAATAAACCGCACCTTCATGCGCGTGTCCTTGTTCGTGCCGCAAAAAGTATCGACTACGTAAAGCCTGTTTTTATTCGACAGTTGGTTTTGCACCAAACCCTTCAACTCACTCCACACAGCGCCGGTTACAGGGCGGTTAATAGTTCCGTCCCACCAAATGGTGTTTTCCGATACGGCGTCTTTCACAATGTAACGGTCTTTAGGCGAACGGCCGGTAAACACGCCTGTTTTCACGGCCACCGCGCCGGTATTGGTCAATACACCTTTTTCAAACCCCTCATTCCGGGGGTCAACTTCATCTTTGAATAACTGTTCGTACGAAGGATTGTGTACTACTTCTTTCACGCCGGTAATACCATACTTGCTTAAATCGAGATTTGACATATTTTTTCTCCTGTTTAAAATTTAAAGGCACAAAGATAACATTTTTTTTATTAACTTTGTATATTTATCTATCGCGTTTGAGTTTATATCGTAAAATACTTCAACAATACTGGGGTTACAGCGATTTCAGGCCTTTACAAGAACAAATTGTGGACGATGTGTACCACGGCCGGGATACGTTAGCGCTCATGCCCACCGGCGGGGGAAAGTCCATCACTTTTCAGGTCCCTGCGCTGGCGAAAGAAGGTATTTGCTTAGTAGTTACGCCGCTAATCGCACTCATGAAAGACCAGGTGGAAAACCTGAAACAACGCGGCATCAAAGCGTTAGCCATCTATTCGGGCATGACCGCACACGAAATGGATGTGGCGTTCGACAATGCCGCTTACGGCAATTACAAGTTCCTCTACCTCTCGCCCGAACGGTTGGGCACGGAACTTTTCCGCGTGCGGGTGCAAAACATGAATGTCAACCTGCTTACCGTTGACGAGGCGCATTGTATCTCACAGTGGGGATATGATTTCCGCCCCTCCTACCTGCAAATTGCCGAAACCCGCCCGCTCATTCCCGATGCGCCGGTGTTGGCCGTGACGGCTACAGCCACGCCGGAAGTGGCGCAGGATATTATGGATAAACTGCATTTCAAGGAAAAAAACCTGCTGCAAAAAAGTTTTGCACGCAAAAACCTGATATATGTCGTGCGGCAAACGGAAGACAAACTTAAAATGTTGCTGAAAATAAGCCACACCATTCAGGGCACAGGTATTGTGTATGTGCGCAACCGCAAATCGACGAAAGACATAGCGGATTTACTGCTGAAACACCACATCAGCGCCGACCATTATCATGCAGGGCTAAACGCCGAAGTACGCAGTAAAAAACAGGACAGTTGGAAACAGGGAAACACCCGGATAATGGTTTGCACCAACGCTTTCGGCATGGGCATAGACAAACCCGACGTGCGCGTGGTGATTCACATGGAACTTCCCGAAAGCATCGAGGCGTATTTTCAGGAAGCCGGGCGCGGCGGGCGCGACGAGAAAACCGCATACGCGGTGTTGCTCTACAACGACTCGGACAGGTTGAAAATGATGCAACGTTTCCAAATTTCCTTCCCTTCGCTCGAAACCATAAAAAAAATATATCAGGATATTTATTCTTATTATAACCTGCCTTATGAAGCGGGAAAAGGCACTACGCACGGTTTTAATCTGATAGATTTCTCAAACCGCTACGGAATTCATTCGCTCACGGCCTACAATGCCTTGCAATGCCTGCAACGCGAAGGCTATTTCGAAATTACCGATGAGTTAGACAACCCCACCCGCATCATGTTCCTGATGGACCACGATGATTTGTATAGCATACAAGTAGCCAACGCTACGCTTGACCAATTTATCAAGACGCTGTTGCGCCTTTACAGCGGCCTTTTTTCAACTTATGTGAATATTGACGAACAACAAATTGCAAAAACGAAGGGCATTACAGAGGAAGAAGTGGCAAACTTTTTGCTCCGTCTTTCGCAAATGCGCGTTATCGAGTATATTCCTAAAAAACGCACCCCATTGATTATTTTTAATGAAGAGCGCTTGCATGAAAAAAACTTATATATTTCGCCGGAAAATTACCGAATGCGCAAACAGCGGTACGAACAACGTATGGACGCCATGCTACAATATGCGGCTTCAACTACGCAATGCCGAAGCCAACAACTGCTCGGCTATTTCGGGGAAACCCACAGCCTGCGCTGCGGCCGGTGCGATGTGTGTGTGTCCCGCAATGAACTCGACCTGAGCCGGTATGAATTTGACCTGTTGCTTGAGCGACTAAAAAAGACAATTCACGAAAATAATTACACCATTGAACAATGCGTAGACAGCCTGCAGGGAAACAGCGAAAAGGCGTTAAAGGTATTGCGGTGGTTAATGGAAAACAAAAAAATAGACGAAGCGAATGATGGAACAATCCGATGGCATGCCTAAAAAGGTCATCTTTTTTGAAGGAGAAACTATTGTAGTGGACAACTCCGAAAAATGCGCCAACGCAATAGCGTATTTGTCGGAACAAAAAATATTGGGATTCGATACCGAAACGCGGCCTGCTTTTAACCGTTTAGAAAGCCTGAGCCGGAAGGTGGCTTTGTTGCAGCTCTCCGACGATAAACGCGCCTACCTTTTCAGGTTGAACAAAATAGGCCTTCCCGAAAGTATATGCAACCTGCTTGCCAACCCCAAGGTGATTAAAATAGGTGCTGCCATCCACGACGACATCAGAACGTTGCAACGCCTTACGCCGTTTCTGCCCAAATCATTCATTGATATTCAGAAAGTGGTGGAAAAATACGGCATCGTACAATATAAAGCGCTTAAAACGCTCAGCGAAATAATCCTCAACGCCACCATTTCGAAAAGCCAACGCCTGTCAAACTGGGAACGGCACGACCTTTCCGACGCCCAACAACGCTATGCTGCCACCGATGCATGGATTTGCCGCGAAATATACCTCAAGCTCCAAGATATAAGGGAAATAAAAAACATCGAAACAGAGTTCATAACTGATGAGTTACTTAATATAATTTAAATGTTACTAAACCAAATAAAAGATTATCAGGTAATTCTAGCATCTAATTCCCCAAGGCGAAAAGAGTTGTTAAAAGGAATGGGAATCAGTTATGTAGTGGAATTGGGGCAAGATATTGACGAAACATACCCTCCAGAGCTCCCGCCCGACAAGATACCCGAATTTCTTGCCAAGCTGAAATCACAGGCGTTTCCCCGCAGCCTGTCGGACAATGAACTGTTGCTCACCGCCGACACGATTGTGGCGTGCAAAGGGCAGGTGCTTGGCAAGCCGGCTAACGCCCGCGACGCCGCCCGCATGCTGCAAACCCTCTCGGGAAACCGGCATGAGGTGTTTACAGGGATTTGCATGCGCACCCGCCACCACGAAAAATGTTTTACTGTTTGTTCTGCCGTCACGTTCCGGCAACTGTCGCCGGTCGAAATTTCCTATTATGTGGAAACGTACAAGCCTTTCGACAAGGCGGGCGCTTATGGCGTGCAGGAATGGATTGGCTACATCGGCATCGAGCACATTGAGGGGTCTTATTTTAATGTCATGGGATTGCCCACACAACGGTTGTATGTAGAGTTGAGCAAATTTCTGGAAAAGCCCGCGCAGGAATGAGGCAAATTTACCTTCGGAACAAATCGTAACTGACCATGATAGAGCCGCGCAACGGATGCATGGTGTAATCGAAATAATCCACGTCGGATTTGAAAATATCAAAAGGGCTGAAATTCAAGTGCAGCCCTGCATTGAGGCGTGAAAACACCGCAAATTCATAGCCCAACAACACGCCGAAATCCCAACTGCGGAGGTCGTTCGAGAAATTGCTTCGGATATTGTCGGAAGGGCGCACTTCTGCATGCACATTGTTCGGATTGTCGCTGGTAAAGCCTTTCACCGCTGTGGTTTCAAACTTCCCGCTCACTTTGTAGCCGCCGTATAATCCCATGAGCAGCTTGTTGCGTTGCGAAATGGAATATTCGGCATATACCGGAAATTCGGCATAAGCAAACGCCATTTCGACGTAAGACACGCCGGTGAAATATTTCACCGTGAGTTCTCCGCTGTTTTTATCGGTTTCCTTGATGCGCTGGTTTTTCACACGGGCTTTCGCCGTGATGCCCGATGAGGCGTAATCCAGCCCAGCGTAGACCATCCATCTATCCGACAAACGCCTGCCCACCCGGGCGGCCAAACGCGGATATACCTTAACCTGTGCATTCACCGCACCGTTGCCGCCCGACAAGGCCGACATGGGAATGGGAATAGCCCCTCCTGCCTGCAAGCCCAATTGCCCGGACACCGCCCATTCGTAAGCCTTATCCTGTAAAGCGTGCTGTTGTTTCGCTTCCTGCGCCGCCGCAGAAAAGCCCGAAAACAAGGCGCACAGTCCGATAATAATTGTCTTTTTCATTATTATTTAGTCATACAGCAGTTCAAAGTTATCTATGGCCAACACACTGCCGTTGGCGCCGCGGAACGACGCGCCGTCTTTGCTCGACGCAAAGTCCACGATAATGTGTGTCACCTGCAAGGGAGATTGATACGACACAGGCACTTCCATGCGTGTCCAATTCTGCACAGGGTTTATGATAAGTTCCCCCTCGCCTACTACGGTGCGGGTTACCGCCTCGTACTCCGCTTCCGTAGCGGGCGTGTAATTATACAGCACTTTTCCGGCGGCGTCTTTCCAGTGTTCAAGGCGCACGCGGCAACTTCCCCGGTCGCTGCCGGAAGTTTCCACCGGCGTGTGGGTGACGGGGTCTTCCATATAATAAGGATGTCCGGCCGTATATTTTCCGGAGAACACCGCTTTTGTGGGGCGTAGCAAAAACGGTCGCCCCATTTTTGTCATTCGCACCGGGTCATTAAGATAAGAGAGGTTTAATTTGAAAAAACCGGTAAACAGCCCGGCTGCGCCGAGTTTCCTGATGCCCAACACGTCTTTCATGTTGGTGTGCAACTGTGCGGCATAATCGCCTGAGCCGCCATGCTCGCCGGCTACTTTCGTAGTTTCAAAGCCTGCCAAGGGGTCGTTGGTCGTACACCAAAACATTTCCGTTGCGTTGCGCCCGATTTGCTCTTTCGTTTCATTGGGCGAGCCCCATGCGTGAAACCATTCGTCGAATCCGCTGTTGGGCAATTGCGGCGCTACTTCCAAGCGCACCGTCCAATCAAGTTCTTC
>JAITQQ010000132.1 GCA_031288855.1 Prevotellaceae bacterium | reverse complement strand
TGCGACGTGCCGATTGAAATAGCCAGCGAGTCAACGCCTGTTTTCTTCACGAAATCTTCCACTTCTTCGGGCTGCGTGTAGGTGTGGTGCTCGGCTTTTACATCGTCTTCCACGCCGGCCAACACGCCAAGTTCGCCTTCCACCGTTACGTCATGCTTGTGCGCATATTCAACCACTTGCGCTGTGAGTTCCACATTCTTGTTGTACTCGTGATGCGAGCCGTCAATCATCACCGACGAAAACCCATATTCAATGCATGATTTGCACAATTCAAACGTGTCGCCGTGATCAAGATGCAACACAATAGGAATGTTCACCCCCAACTCTTTGGCATATTCCACAGCGCCTTGAGCCATGTAGCGTAATAACGTTTGATTGGCATACTTGCGCGCTCCGCTCGATACCTGTAAAATAACCGGTGATTTTGTTTCCACACAAGCCATAATGATGGCTTGCATCTGTTCCATGTTATTAAAATTGAACGCCGGAACGGCATAGCCGCCTTTGATGGCTTTAGCAAACAGCGCCTGTGAATTTACCAGGCCAAGATCTTTGTAATTAATCATAATGTGTGTTATAAATAAAAAGGCAAAGGTACGCGTATTTTTAAAAATACGCAACATTGGGCATTAAATGTTCATAAAAAATGTAAAAGAAATAGCGTTGCCTCATTGTTTTTCGTAAATTTGCAGCGTAATTTTTAAATTCAGATTATTAACGATTAAATTCTTTATGAAAGAGGCAATTGCAATTTTGACGGGCGGGGGCCCTGCACCCGGAATGAATACCGTAGTGGGTAGTGTGGCTAAAGTGTTTTTAAATCAAGGTTATCGGGTTATCGGGCTGCATCATGGATACAGCAGTTTGTTTACCAATACGCCCGAAATCACGGAAATAGATTTTGGTTTGGCCGACAGTATGTTTAACCGCGGCGGGTCGGTGTTGATTATGAGCCGCTATAAACCCACTGCCGAAGACTTTGAAAAGCGGTTTAACCTCAGTATGTTTACGGAGAATAACGTTAAATTATTGGTTACGGTGGGAGGCGATGACACTGCATCTACCGCCAACCGCGTGGCGAAATATTTGGAAGAAAAAAAATATCCGATTGCCAATATTCACGTGCCGAAAACGATCGACAACGATTTGCCTTTGCCGGACAATACGCCTACTTTCGGCTACGAATCGGCCAAGCAGGGCGGTACGGCTATCGGCCGTGTGGTTTATGAGGATGCACGCACCAGCCGGAACTGGTTTATTGTAGCGGCTATGGGGCGCTCGGCAGGCCATTTGGCCTTCGGTATCGGCGCAGCGTGCCATTATCCCATGATCATCATTCCCGAAATGTTTGACCGCTCCACCATCACTATCGAAAAAATTGTAAACCTCGCCATTTCCGCGATGATTAAACGAAAATTATCGGGTATCGACTATGGCGCCATAATCATTTCCGAAGGCGTGTTCCACGAATTAAGCGATGAGGAAATCAAAAAATCGGGCGTGCATTTTACGTATGACGCCCACGGGCATCCCGAGTTGGGGCGGGTGAGCAAGGCCACTTTATTCAATGAATTGATTGACGCCAAACTGTCGGAAATTGGGCTGAAAATAAAGAGCCGGCCGGTGGAAATAGGCTATGAAATACGTTGCGACACTCCTATTGCTTACGACCTGCAATACTGCACTTCGTTGGGCTTGGGCGTGTATAAACTCTTCCGGTCGAAACATACGGGATGTATGGTTTATGTCGATGCACAGGGGCATATTCGCCCGCTGTTCCTGAAAGACCTGCAAGACCCGGCCACAGGCAAAATACCGCCCCGCTTGGTCGATATCCATAGCGAGAGCATACAGGCGGTGCTGCGTAACATGATGCACTTCATTACGCCGGATGACTACGAAGCGGCAAAAAAAATAGTGAAAAACCCCGAAGATTACGACTTGTATAAAATATTAAAGTGGGATTAAACATTTTGATATGTATAAGACAATAAAGCGCTATGCGCTGAAATATAGCCTGAAAAAACACTTGCGCGTGCTGTCCCGCCACAAGTATTTTTTTAACTTCAACAATGCCGAAAAAATAGGCATTGTATACACCTACCGGAAAGGAGTGGGTGAAGCGGTGCGCAGCCTGATGGATTATTTCAAGTCGAGGAATATTAAGGTGGATGTCTTATGCTATTATAATGAAAAAGAAATTCCAGAGGGGTTTGTAACCTCTCCCCGGGTAAATGTTTTTTGCAAACGGGATGTGAATTGGTACGGGCGGCCGTTGCTTGGCCACGTATTTGAATTTATTAAAACGCCGTTTGATATTCTCATTGATTTTGATTTGGACAATACGCCCGTCACCAACTACATTGTTACCCTCTCGGTAGCCAAAATGAAGGCGGGGCGTAGCGCATACAACGGCAATCCTTATGACTTTGTGCTTTCTACGGGAGATAAGATTGACCATCTCCTTTTTGTAGAACAACTGAAACATTACATGCTGACTATTGACATGAAAAACGATTAAGCGGACATTGAACAACAATAATTTCATAGAATATGAGCCCGATGCGGAAACCGTTAACCTGATTAAGCGGTATGAGAATGTAGTGCACCGGAGGTCGCATGATTATTTTGACGAAGAAGAATTTGAAATGATCATCGATCATTATTTGAGCATCAACAAGTCGAAAGAGGCCATTGCAGCGGCAGACCGGGGCAGTGCGCAGTATCCTTATTCCAGCGAATTGAAATTGCGGTATGCCGATATTCTGATTATTCGTGGCGACACAGTGCGTGCATTGCAATTGCTGCAACGTGTAGAGCAGATGGGCGTGAATGATAGCGATATTCATTTCCTGAAGGCGCGGGCTTATGTCCGGCAAAAGAAATTTAAAGAAGCGGAAACCTACTTTGAGAAGAGCCGGCAGATGGAAGAGCGGGAAGATGAAATATTGAGAATACTTTTTTCCGCTGCCACCGACTGGATCGATGCAAAAGAATATCAGCGGGCGATTGCTTGTTTCCGGCAACTCATGGAAATTGACCCGCAGAACGAATATGTGCTGAATGATATCGCCTATTGCTACGAACAACTCGATGACCTCGAAAATGCCGCACAGTGCTACGAACAATGTATTGCCATAAATCCGTTTAACGAAGCGGCCTGGTATAATCTCGGAAATATTTACAGCATACAGGAAGACTACGAAAAAGCGATACAGGCTTTTGACTTTTCCATCGCCATCGACGACCATAATGCACCGGCCTTGTTTAACCGCGCCACGGTGCTTATCCAGTTGGAGCGCTTTCGTGATGCGGTGGATACGTTCACCGAATATTTGACGATAGACCCTGATAATACACAAGTGTTGTGCACCATTGCCGAGTGTTATGAAAACATGAACGATCCGGCCATGGCCTTGGATTTCTATACGCAGGCGCTTAAAATAGACCCCGAATGTGCCGATGCGTATTACGGAAAAGGCTTGATATTGATGGACCGCCAGGATTATGACAAGGCGTTTGATTACATCGCCCTGGCCTTGCACATTGATGCCGAAAATCCGGAGTATTATTACGGCATGGGCGTACTTTTGTTGCGCATTGACGCCAACGATATGGCCATGCAAGCCTTCCTGAGGGCAGTCCACTTCGACCCTTCCGATACGGAATCGTGGCTCATACTGTCGGAGTTGGTAGGCTCCGACCTGCACCGCGCTTTAGCCGTGCTCGACCGGGCGTGCGCGCACAATCCGAATGACCCGGCTATTCATTTCCGCAAAGCCGCCTTGTATTTTATCCTGAATAATAAGAAAGCCTGCCTTGCTTCGCTTGAACAGGCGTTGGTTATAGATGCCTCCGACGATAACGACTTTCTCGCTATCTGTCCCGAAGCCATGACAGACGAAGATATCAAAACACTCTATTCACAGTATAAAAAATAAATTTTGGCGTTCCGCTATGATAAATAATAAGATTATTACAGTTGTCCTTCCTGCCTACAACGCTGAACGTACCTTAGAGCGTACTTACCACGAAATACCGTTTGACCTTGTGGATCACGTCATCCTTGTGGATGACAACAGCAGCGATAATACGGTGGCTACGGCAAAAGCGTTGGGTATACAACACATTATTAAACATGAGGTAAATCGCGGCTATGGCGGCAACCAGAAGAGTTGTTACGACAAGGCGCTGGAACTTTCTTCGGATATTGTAGTCATGCTGCATCCCGACTATCAGTACACACCCAAGCTGCTGGCTTCGATGTGCTACCTTATCGCCAATGATGTGTACCAGGTAGTGCTTGGCTCGCGTATCTTGGGGCGGGGCGCTTTGCGAGGCGGTATGCCGTTCTATAAATATGTGTCGAACCGTTTGCTTACCCTCACGCAAAATATCCTCATGCACCAAAAGCTGAGCGAGTACCACACCGGTTATCGCGCTTTCTCGAAAGCCGCACTGCAGGCCGTAAACTACCATGTCAACTCCGACGATTTTGTGTTCGACAACCAAATGTTGGCGCAACTTTGTTATCGTGGATTTGAAATTGCGGAAATAACATGTCCTACCAAATATTTCAGCGAGGCTTCGTCGATTAACATCAAACGAAGCATCAAATATGGTTTTGGGGTGTTGGGTGTGGCTTGCGCCTATCGGTTGCAGCGTTGGCGTTTGGCGAAATTCAAGATATTTTCTTAACTTTGCCGCTTCTGGTCTCGTAGCTCAGTTGGATAGAGCAGCAGATTTCTAATCTGCGGGTCGTGGGTTCGAATCCCTCCGGGATCACTTTTCAAATTTTTCCTTATTGCACTGCAATGCTGTCTTGCAGCACCACAAGGTCGCTGGCTTTGAGAGAGTCAAGGGGCGGCACGCCGGTGGTGTCGGATACGAAGAATACACGCAGGCTGTCTTCCATAGGCGCAGTTGCACGGTTGGCCACCGTTCTTTCGTCAGGGCGTGTGCGGCGCACAGGCTCCCGGTTGATGATGGTTTCAATATCGTTTTTTATTTTTCGTTCCATGGCGTTGCGGAGATTAAATAATACGCCATAAAGCGAGCGTGTTTTCACGGGGTCTCCGATATCTTTGTAAAGTGCTTTGGCCAGCCTGATTTTCATGTGGTCGGGATTCCCTTTCAGGTTAAGCCCGAATTTAAAAGGAACAGGCGACTTGAGCACGGTGATGTGATAATCGAAATCCATGTTGAGGTACTG
>JAITQQ010000125.1 GCA_031288855.1 Prevotellaceae bacterium | reverse complement strand
ACGTACATTCGCCAAGCGAAGTCGGCAGATTGTAGCGAGTGGCAGTCGTCGAATGAATTTACGGTGACAGTGTTTGATTGCTCATCACCATCCAATCCGATAGGCACTACGGCCATTTTTACCGACCCACGTGATGGAAAAAGTTACAAGACGGTGGTTATGCCCGACAGCAAAACGTGGTTTGCACAGAATTTGAATTACACGAAAGACCTGACGTATAATACATATGCTTACGAGGCAAATGGCAAGCAGTTTACTTCCTCTGAATTCGGCACTCCTGCAATAGGGTCGTATTGGTGTCCGGCAGTGAATGGTTCTGTAACCTCCGGCAACGAGACTGACTGTCGCACGTATGGCGCCTTATATACGTGGGAAACCGCAATGACGGTGGATGGGAAGTATGCTGATGAAACAAAAACAAGTACTGCGTGGGATGAGTCTTGGGTGTCACCCTATTATTATGCAGGTGCGCCCAATTCGTCTCCTAATGCTGACAAGAATAATGCACGTGGTGGTACTAATGTAAAAGGTGGTGGTAGGGGGATTTGTCCTATGGGTTGGCACGTGCCTACCATAAAAGAATGGGCCGTCTTATTAGATCATGTAAATGAAGATGGTACTGGGTCATCCTTCGCAAACAATGACTGTGCTGCATATGCTAGTCAAGATGTGTTTGCGAAATTACGCTCGCCACTGTCTTACCCGATTGACGACCCGGGTGATGGCTCGTGGTTCCCAGCCGCAGCCCCCGCCTCCGGCAACCTAAACTTCGATGCACAGCCCGCTGGATGGCGCCGCTACGCATTGCCGGGGCCATACCTGCCCTTGATAATGGGCCGTGGTGTGTACAGTCACATGTGGTCATCGAGTGCTCTAAGTGCTTCAGTGGCGACGGCCGCGAGACTGAATGAATATTCGGCGGCTGACTCGGGATGCTGGAATAGAGCCTACGGCTTTTCCGTGCGTTGCGTAGCCGACTAAATCTGTAGTTGCATCAGTGCCTGTATTGTCATTACTGCCCGAAATGCTATACACAAGGTCGTGGCGTGAGTAAAGCGCAAGGGGGCTGTCCGACAAATGAACAATTAACAATGAATAATGAACAATGATGGCGCGTGATTCGCCGTAATTCGTAATTTTTAATTCGTGATTAATAAAGACAACAATAAATAAATTGGATTGAGAAAAGACGTTTCTTCTGCAAATCCTGTGTCTTTCGAACAAAAGGCAATCTTGCAAGGCTGAAACGGGAAAGCGGCGGCCCGAAACGGCAGCCGCTTTTTTAATGCACCGTCATTAAATCTTGTCGCCGTAGGCCAAATCGCCGGCATCGCCGAGGCCGGGCACGATGTACGATTTCACGGTAAGTTCGGGGTCGATGTCGCCCACCCAAAGCGTGGCATCCTTTTCGGGCAGGTTGCGTTGCAGGTATTCCACGCCGTCTCTGCTGGCAATGGGGCACACCACGTGGGTATGCGTGGGCTTTCCTTTCGACACAAGCGCTTGGTAGGCCAACACCATCGAAGCGCCGGTGGCCAACATGGGGTCCATCAAAATGAGCACCTTGCCGGCGGTACTGGGCGCGGAAAGGTATTCGAACTGAATGGTAAATTTGTTGTCTTTTCCATATTTGCGGTAAGCGGCAATAAATGCATTTTCGGCCTTGTCGAACACATTTAAAAAGCCTTGGTGCAACGGCAGCCCGGCGCGCAAGATGGTAGCCAACACCAACGTGTCGGCCGGCAACTTTGTGGCGGCTATGCCCAAAGGCGTTTGCACTTCTGCCGCATAGTAATTCAATGTTTTGCTGATTTCATAAGCAAATATCTCGCCTACGCGTTCCATATTACGGCGAAAACGCATGCTGTCTTTTTGAATATTGCAATCGCGCATTTCCGCAAAAAAACGATTCAAGACGGAGGGGCGCTCCATTAAAAGATATTGTTGCATAAACACCTGTATTTACATGCAAAGATAATAAAATTCGTTTTTTTCTCAAAAAAATTGTATTTTTGTTTTAATAAATGTCTTTCATCTCCATGAAACTGCTCCGCAATCTGCTTTATTATTTTTTGAGTTTGCTCTATGCGGCAGCGGTATGGATGCGTAACAAATGTTATGACTGGCACCTGTTCCGGTCAGTGAAATTCCGTTTGCCGGTGATTGCGGTGGGCAATATCACAGTAGGCGGCACAGGCAAAACCCCGCATACCGAATGGTTGGCGGCGTTATTGCAGGCGGTAGCGCCCACCGCCGTGCTTTCGCGCGGGTATAAACGAAAAACGAAAGGATTCCGCTATGTGGAAACTATCGATACGGTGCAACAAGCCGGCGACGAACCGTTGCAGATAAAGCGGAAAAATCCCGCACTCACAGTGGCGGTTGATGCAGACAGGGTAGAGGGCATCAAGCGCTTGCAAGAAAACTTTCCGCAACTTGGCGTGGTGATTCTCGACGACGCCTATCAACACCGCAGGGTGCATCCGGCCTTGTCGATATTGCTGGTCGATTACAACCGCCCGCTCCACACCGACCATTACTTGCCTTACGGGCGGCTGCGCGACAATGTGCGGCAGAAGCGTCGCGCCGATGTGGTGATTGTTACCAAGTGTCCCGCCGGCATACACCCGGTTGAGCAGCGCGTCATAACGAAAAATCTGAATTTGTATCCTTATCAGCAATTATATTTCACCCGGTTTGATTACGGCGCTACCAAAGCGGTGTTTGATGAAAATGTGTTTCCGGATGTTCCGGCAAAACGAGCGGTGGCGCTCACGGGAATAGCCAATCCGACTCCTTTTATTGATTATTTGCAGAAGCATTATCAACTTGTGCAGCACTTGAATTTTCCCGATCATCATTTTTTCACGAAGCACGATGTAGCCCAAATCAATGCCGTGTCGGATGCTTATCCCGAAGCGCTGCTCTTTACTACCGAAAAAGATGCGCAACGCCTTCGTGAGGCGGATGGATGGGATGATGAGGTGAAAAAACGGTTGTTTTATATTCCGGTGACGGTTTCTTTTCTGTCTTCGCAGGATGAAATGAAGTTTACGGAATTTCTTACGAAACGCGTCGCCGGCGAAAAAGCATCATGCCGGTGAACGTGAGCAGTCCGTTTACAATCAGCAGCGTGAAGCCGAATCCAAAATGCAAATAGCGGGTGAAAGCCCAATCCAACACGAAACACAATACCGGCGAAAGCACGGCCACAAAAGGCATAGCGCCGTCGCGCACCTGGTATTTGGTTATAATGCCGAAACAGAAAAATCCGAGCAAAGGCCCGTAGGTGTAAGAGGCTACGGCATACACCAAATTGATGACCGCATCGTTTTTCACCGTATTATAAAAAATAACGAGCAGCAGGAATAGCGCGGCGAAGCTGAAATGTACGAGATAGCGTATGCGTTTCTTTTTCCGTTCGGCCCATTGCTCGCGGCGTTCCATATCAAGCATATCAATGCAAAACGACGTAGTGAGCGAAGTGAGTGCGCCGTCGGCGCTAGGGTACGCGGCGGAAATCAGCCCGATGATAAAAATAATTCCCGCTACATTGCCCAAATGGTTAATGGCAACGGTGGGAAAAATGAGGTCGGTGTCGGCAAAAATCAGCCCTTTTTGTTGGCTGTAGATGACTAATACCGCGCCGAGCAGGAGAAACAGGAAATCGACCACCACAAGAATGCCGCTGAAGGTGAACATGTTTTTTTTCGCGGCGCGGAGGTTGCGGCAACTGAGGTTTTTCTGCATCATTTCCTGGTCGAGGCCGGTCATGGCGATGCACACAAACATCCCGCTGAGAAATTGTTTGAGGAAATGGGTGTTTGCCGCCCAATCGGTGTTGAACATTTGCATTTTTCCGCTGTCTTTTACTGCAGACAGCATGTCGCCGAGATTCCACCCCATGTCTTTGCAGATGTAAACCACGCTGAAAATAACGGCCAGCAGCATGAATGTGGTTTGCAGCATATCTGTCCACACAATAGTTTTGATGCCGCCTTCAAAGGTGTAGAGCAGGATGAGGATGATAAAAATAAGCCCCGCCACCCAGAACGGAACGCCGAAATCGCGGAGGATAAAAACATGGAGCACGCTTACCACTAAAAACATGCGCAACGTGGCGCCCAGCGTGCGCGAGAGGATGAAAAACGCCGCGCCCGAGCGATAGGTGAAACGCCCGAAACGCTTTTCGAGGTACGTGTAAATCGAGGTGAGTTTCATCCGGTAGTACAGCGGCATCAGCACGGTGGCAATGATGATGTACCCTGCGAGAAAGCCGAACACCATGGGCATGTAGAAGAAATTTTGTGCTTGCACATTGCCCGGCACCGACATGAACGTGACGCCCGAAAGCGATGCACCAATCATGCCGTAGGCCACTACAAACCACGGCGAACGCCGGTTTCCGATGAAGTAGGTATCGTTGTTGGCATGGCGCGAAGTGATCCACGTAACGCCGAAGATGAGAAGCGTGTAGCCGATAAATACCAACACGAGGAAAGACGCATTCATGGTTTGTGGTTTTTGTGATAAAGGAGCAGGCCGGGCATTGCTGTTTTCTCAATTTGTCCGAGTTGGATATTTCGTGCGCCGGCTGTTTCTTTGATGATATGCTGAAAGTAGAACGCCACAGAGCCCAATAAATGCAAGGGATAGCGGGCACAGTCGTAGTGCATGATGTGGCGGCTTAAAAAATTGTCGAAACTTTTGTGCAGCAAATCATATACATAATGGTGGGTTTGATGTTGATGGAGAAACGTGGTGAACGATGCCAGAAAGCGGTTGGGGAAAGACTTCCGGTACACCTGTTCTAAAATTTCGTCTTTGGTGAGTTGGGCGTGTTCCTGGAAAGCATGGTGTATTTCCTGCGGCAAGCGCCGTTGTAAAAAGTCGGCGACAAGCTGTTTCCCAAGTGCAGCGCCGCTTCCCTCGTCGCCAAGGATGAAACCGCAGGGCGGCACGGTGTCGGCAATCTGTTGGCCGTCGTAGAAACAAGAATTTGAGCCGGTGCCCAAGATGCCGGCTATGCCGGGTGCGTGGCCGCACAATGCTCGTGCTGCGCCCAGTAAATCGGTGTAGGCCTCCGCAACGGCGGTTGGAAAAACTTCGCGGCAACATTGCATCATCAAAGCGGCTTTATCGGGCGTAGCCACGCCTGCACCATAAAAGTAAATAGACTTAACCGTATGTGTAAACCGCCTGGATAGTGTAGTCAATTCGGCAACAATGTCTTTGTACTCGGTATAAAACGGATTTATGCCCGGCGTTAGAAATTGGGCGGCGTAGTCTTGTCCGTTGGTCAGACACCAAGCCGTTTTGGTCGATCCGCTGTCGGCAATCA
>JAITQQ010000046.1 GCA_031288855.1 Prevotellaceae bacterium | reverse complement strand
GCCCTGCGGCGCGAGGCTTTCCCTTCTGAAGAAGTTAACCTCGACACCGCATTGCGCTTCCTGCGCCGCGACGCCATAGCGCTCACACAACAAACGCGGGACTTTTTTCTCATTCGTTACCAAAATTTTCCGCTCGGTTTTGTAAAGAATCTCGGTGCGCGGAGCAACAATCTCTACCCTCCGAATTGGAGAATACGCATGAACATTTGGTAATTTCAATATTTTTTCTCTATCTTTGGGCAATCAATTTATTTTCTCCGTATGGCAACTATTGAATCCAAAAACGTAAAAGGATCCAACAATGAAATTGATTTGCTGGATATACTGTCGTGCATTTGGAACGGCTTAGGCAAAACTTTTCGTGTAATTTCGATTTTCCTCATTAAAAAAAGCCTATGGCTAATAGGCTTTATCCTGCTCGGCATGGCTGTGGCGTTCTTATTTTATAACGCTTCCCAACGGTATTACACCTCAACCATGGTGGCGCAAATGAACGTGCTGTCAAATACGTATGTCGTGGATTACATAAACCGGTTAGGTGAATCGCGCGATTCGCTGGTGTACGCGAAAGTTTTAAATATTCCTGTATCCGCCGCAAAACACATTTCGAGTGTGAATGCTTTCTTCGGCATTGATACGGACGGAGACAATAATGTCGACTACGTGGATGTCAACCGGACTTTCCAGTATAGCAGCCAAGATACCATAAAGAGAAAAGTGCCTAAAATATTTTATGTACAAGTGACAGTTTCCGAATCGTCTATATTTCCTTTAATAAACAAGGGTATTACAACGGCGTTGAAAAATAATCCGCACTTTGTAGAATTAAATAAAACACGCACAGCGCAACTGAAAGAAATGATAGCCGAACTGGAAGCACAGTATCAACGGTTGGATAGCTTGGAACGGTCAGAATACTTCAACACCGAAAGACTTACATTAAGAACAGGACAAATACTCATTTTAAATGGAAAAGAAAGGCAATTATATCATGAACCTTTATTAAGAATACGCAACGAAATATTATCACATAAGCAAAAGCTTGCTTTATACAGCGAGCCTATCACCATTATTCAGGATTTTCCCGCTTTATCAATAGTCGATAATCCTTTGAGTTCTTACGTGAAAAAATGGGTTCTTATATTTCTCTGCGCAGGGATTGTTTTCCTTATTATAAGGCATAATTGGAAAAAAGTCTCAAAACTAATCAGAGAGAAATCATACTAAAGAGGTAATACAGCCGCCACTTTACCGGCCAATTCAAGAAACGCTTTTCCCGCCGCATTTTCTTTCAGCGCTATGGGCGTTCCCTCATCGCCGCTTTCGCAGATGCTTTGCACAATGGGGAGTTGCGCCAACAAAGGCAAATGAAGTTTTTCGGCCAAGCGCACAGCGCCTTCTTTTCCGAAGATGTAATATTTATTATCGGGAAGTTCTGCAGGAGTAAACCACGCCATGTTTTCGACCAATCCCAACACCGGCACGTTCACCTTCTCATTTAAAAACATGTTCACGCCTTTTTCCACATCGGCGAGCGCTACGGCTTGCGGCGTGCTCACTATCACAGCGCCCGACAGTTTCACTTCCTGAATCATGCTCACGTGAATGTCGCCTGTACCGGGAGGCAAGTCAATCAACAGCACATCCAACGTGCCCCATTCCACTTGCGTCAGCAGTTGCCTCAGCGCATTGGTGGCCATTGGCCCGCGCCATATCAAAGGCTTTTCGGAAGCGCTGAAATAACCAATCGACATCCATTTCACGCCGTAGCGCTCTACCGGAATAATTTTTTCTATACCGGCCACGACCTCCACAAACGGCTGTTCCTGTTCGGTAGCGGTCATCTTCGGGATGGAAGGCCCATATATATCAGCGTCCATCAAACCCACTTTAAAACCTTGCTGCGCCAAAGCCACCGCAAGGTTTACCGCTACGGTCGATTTGCCCACGCCGCCTTTTCCTGATGCCACAGCCACCACATGGCGGATTTGCGGCAATCGTTCTTTATTCCTGTTTACAACGGATTTTTCCGGCGACGGCTTTACATAATGTAATCCCTGATAAGCGCCTTGTTTCATACACTATTCTTCCTCGAGGCTTCCCACACTTTTAATGATGCCGCGCTTTGAGACACGGATAAAATCAAGTATCGTATCACGTTCGGCAGACGCCGGAAAATCGGCTTCCACCTTACGGCAGGCATCCGAAACATTAAGCCCGCTTTGGTATATCACTTTGTAAATATCGGCGATAAGCGTAATTTGTTCGTTGGTGAAATTGCGGCGGCGCAACCCGATAATGTTAACCCCGCCAAACGCCAAGGGGCGCCGGCCTGCCAACGCATACGGGGGCACATCTTTTCCGAAGAACGAGCCGCCCGAAACCATGGCGTGAACGCCTACCCTGCAAAACTGATGAGCGCCCGATGAGCCGCCTATAATGGCGTGATCGTGTATCTCCACTTCGCCGGCCAAACCGGTAAAACTTGCCAAAATAACCTGATTGCCCACGCTGCAATCGTGCGCCACATGCACATACGACATGAGCAAACAATTACTTCCCACTTTGGTAATATTTTTTCCGCTGGCAGCCGTGCCGCGGTTTACCGTCACGTACTCGCGCAGCGTAGTATTGTCGCCGATTTCCGCGTAGGTTGTTTCGCCTGCAAACTTCAAATCCTGCGGCACAGCGCCAATCACAGCGCCTGGGAAAATCTTACAGTTCTTGCCGATTTTCACATAATCCATGATGGTTACGTTAGGCCCAATCCATGTCCCTTCTCCTATTTCCACATGCCTGGCAATGCTTGTAAACGGCTCTACCACTACATTAGCGCCTATGCGCGCTTCGGGATGAATACTTGTTAAACTCATGAAAGTTGTTTATTTATTTTTTATCACTTGAGCAGTTAGTTCTCCTTCACAGACCATGGTATCGCCCACAAACGCCTGTCCCAACATTGATACAATACCTCTCCGGATAGGCTCCAGCAGGACAAGTTTAAAGATGAGCGTATCGCCGGGCACTACTTTTTTCTTAAATTTCACCTTGTCGATTTTCAAAAAGTAAGTCGAATAATTTTCGGGGTCTTCCACACAACCCAATACCAGAATGCCACCCACCTGCGCCATGGCTTCAATGAGCAACACGCCGGGCATCACCGGTTCATCGGGAAAGTGGCCTACGAAAAACGGCTCATTCATGGTTACATTCTTCACGCCCACCACGCAGTTTTCCTCACGGCGAATAATTTTATCAACCAACAGGAACGGCGGGCGGTGCGGCAACAATTTGCGCACGCCGTTAATGTCGAACAAAGGCTCTTGGTTGGGGTCGTAATGAGGCGCTGCCGGTTTTTGCAATTCTTTTTTCGCCATTCTCCGCAACACCTTTGCCGTTTCGGTATTAATCTGATGTCCCGGTTTGTTGGCAATAACTTTCCCCTTTATCGGGAAGCCCACCAGCGACAAATCGCCCACCAAATCAAGTAACTTGTGGCGTGCCACTTCGTTCGGAAAGCGCAGTTCCAAATGATTCAAATAACCTTCGGGCGCACGCTCCACCTTTTGTTTGTTGAAAATAGCCGCCAGCCGGTCGAGCTCTTCCTGCGACACAGGTTTTTCTACAATGATAATCGCATTATCGAAATCGCCACCTTTAATCAGGTTGTTCTTGAGCAACGGCTCCAACTCGTGCAGAAAAACAAACGTGCGGCAAGGCGCCACTTCCGCTGCAAAATCATTCAAACCGGACAAACGGGCATATTGGTTTCCCACCACCTCTGAATTGAAATCAACCATCACCTCAATGCTGAACTTGTCATCGGGCAGCAAGGTAATTTCTTTTCCGGTAGCTTCGTCGTAATACACATATTTTTCCTTGATTTCAAAATACCGGCGGTCTTCCGCCTGTTCTTCTATGCCGGCTTTGGCAATGGCTTTCACGTAATCGCGGGCGCTTCCGTCCATGATAGGCGCTTCGGGGGCGTTCACCTTAATCAGGGCGTTATCGATGCCCATGCCCGACAGCGCAGCCAACACGTGTTCTATGGTACTGATTTTAACCCCATTTTTCTCTAACGTCGTTCCCCTGGAATTAGCGGTCACGTTTTCTGCAAATGCTTCTATTATAGGTTGTTCCGGTAAATCGATACGTTGAAATTTAATTCCGTGGTTGGCTTCGGCAGGCTCAATGGCCATTTCCACCTGCAGTCCTGTATGTAAACCTTTGCCTGTAAAAGAAATTGAATTTCTTAGCGTTTGTTGTTTTCGTTGCATAAATGAAATAAAAATGCATTTAATCCGCAAATGTACGCAAAAATTCTGAACTCACCTAATTAGCACAATCCCCGCCTCTCTCCCTTTTGAAAAAGAGCGGTTGT
>JAITQQ010000177.1 GCA_031288855.1 Prevotellaceae bacterium | reverse complement strand
TGAGCGGCGATTTCGGGTGTGGTGGAGAATATTTTAAGAAGCAAGTTGTTATTTTTTGCTTTCATTTCGGTAAAAGCGGCAGGGTAGGGGCTCAGCCCGCGCACCAGATTGTGAATCTCATGTGCGTTTTTGTTCCAATCAATCCGGCAGGTTTCTTTATATATTTTCGGTGCAGGATGCAAATTGTTTGTGTATGGTTGAGGTATGGTTTGTATTGTTCCGCTTGCGATGGCGTCGAGTGTTTTACAAACTAACGGCGCGCCCATGGCCATAAGCCGGTCGTGAAGTTGTCCGGCATTTTCGCCTTGCCCGATGGTTGTTCTTTCGCTGAAAATAAGTTGTCCGGTATCTATTTCGTGGTCGAGGAAAAAAGTGGTTACACCCGTTTCGGTTTCTCCGTTGATGATAGCCCAATTGATAGGCGCAGCGCCGCGGTATTGCGGCAAAAGCGAGGCGTGCAGGTTGAATGTGCTGTACTTCGGCATGCGCCATACCGCTTCGGGCAGCATGCGGAACGCTACAACTACAAATACATCGGCGTTCCATTGGCGTAGTTGTTGTAGGAAAATTTCATCGCGTAGTTTTTCGGGTTGCAGCACCGGGATGCCTTTTTCAACCGCCACTTGTTTTACGGCCGGGCACTGTATTTGTTGCCCGCGCCCGGCGGGTTTGTCGGGCACGGTAACTGCGCCGACAATGTTATACCCCTTTTCCGTTAAGGGTTTCAGCACGCCGGCTGCAAAAGCGGGTGTGCCCATGAATACAATGCGTAAAGGATTATTCACGTTTCTTGGAGAAAATTTTAGTAATCTTTTTTAGTGATTCGATATAGCGGTCGGTATTGAATAGCGCCGAATCGGTAGTGGCCTTATAGGTTAAGAAAATGCCCATGGGCAACAGCACAAGGCTCGACAACCAGATACCCATGACAGGGTCGAATACGCCGTCACGCGCCAGTTTTTTCCCCGAAATGTCAACCACCCAATATATCGTGAAGAAGAAAATGGATACCACCGTGGGCATGCCTAATCCGCCTTTGCGGATAATAGCGCCCAGCGGCGCGCCGATGAAAAAGAAAATGATACAGGC
The DNA here is from genome assembly GCA_031288855.1 of Prevotellaceae bacterium. The sequence goes on along the minus strand of JAITQQ010000177.1, from coordinate 1,997 downwards.
AATAGACAGGGCGAATTTGCGGTGCCATTCTATATCGGCACGCCGTTTTTGATAATCGACCTGTTCATAATTTGTGACATGTATTTCGCTTTGCGATATGGCTTGCGATATGCGGTGAAGCGCTCCGTTTACCGCCTCTACTTTGCGGTACATGGGCAACAGGGCAAAGAGCGAATCGCAGTTTGCGGTGTAGATATATTTTTCGCGGAACGTTTTTAGCGTATCAAATTCCTGCGTGCGTGCAAGCGAGGCTTTGTACCTGAAATCCGAAACGTAGGTGTTCGCCATGTTCTGTTGTACCAATGCCAATGAATCGCTGATGATATTCAATTCATGCAGGCTTTTCATTTGCGCCTGATCCTTGAAACGCTCATTATCGCTACGTTTGAATTCGTAATTTTGCAGCGGAATCAGTACCTCCTGTTCCGAAAAATAGCGTTTTTGAAAAGGATAAATACTGTCGCCGGTTTGTTGTTTGTCTTCTTCATACGTGTGTCCGTGGAATAGCTTGACGATGATATGGGTTTTATTGCCGGTGAATTTCATGTATCCCGAGTCGGCGCGGGTCACAGACACGTTGCCCCGTTTGTCGGTGTGGTCATACAATATCATGTCATACATCAAATGTGTCTGTTCGCTTTGCCGCTCAATCCTCAGGCTGTAGTCCTCAATGCCGTTGTAGAAAATCCCTGTGGGGATTTTAATTTCCATGCGTTTTTGGCGGATATCGTACATGAGTGAGCTGATTTGCAAGTTAGCGTACGGAATAAGGCTGTTTGCCACGAAAAATGCAGTGATTGAAATAATCGCGACCAAACCCATCAGCGGGCGCATGGCGCGTTGTATGGACACACCCGCCGCTTTCATGGCCAACAATTCGTTGCTTTCGCCCATATTCCCCATAGCCATGATAGATGACAACAGCGTGGATAACGGAAGCGCCAGCGGGATATAAATAATGATTCCCCAGAACAGAAATTCGGCAATGACCATTAGTCCTAATCCTTTGCCCACCAAGTCATCGATATGCAGCCACAGGAATTGGAGCATCAACACAAACAGCACCACAAAAAAGGTCAGCAGCATTGGGCCGAGATAGGAGATTAATATGTAACGGTCGAGCCTTTTCATTGGATAATGGTATCAATTAATTTTTCGTTGGCGAGGTTTGGCATGGTTACGCGGAGCAGCGGCGTGCGCTGCATTTCGCGGGTTATGGCGAGCATGGCGCCGTCGTTGCGCGCCCAACTGCGGCGGGCAATGCCGTTATTTACATCCCACAGCAACATGTTGCGGGCGCGTTGTTGCGCTTCTTCGGTGCCATCGAGGGTAAGCCCAAAACCGCCGTTGATGACTTCGCCCCATCCCACGCCGCCGCCATTGTGCAGCGATACCCACGTAGCGCCGCGAGAAGCGTCGCCAATCACATTTTGCACGGCCATGTCGGCGGTAAATGAAGAACCGTCGTAGATGTTTGACGTTTCGCGGTAGGGCGAATCGGTGCCCGACACGTCGTGGTGGTCGCGCCCCAACACTACCGGTGCGCTGATTTTTCCTTTTCCGATGGCGGTGTTGATGGCTTCGGCAATGCGCATGCGCCCTTCGCTGTCGGCATACAGGATGCGGGCTTGCGAGCCTACCACCAGATTATTTTTTTGCGCCTCGCGAATCCACCGGATGTTGTCTTCGAGTTGCGGCTTGATGCATGCCGGCGCTGTTTGGTAAAGTTCTTCCAATATTTCCAACGCCAACGCATCGGTTACGGCAAGGTCACCGGGTTTTCCCGAGGTGCACACCCAACGGAAAGGTCCGAATCCGTAGTCGAAGAACAAAGGACCGAGGATATCCTGAATGTAGGAACGGTAAAGAAATTTCCCGGTTGACTGGTCGATAATTTCCGCGCCGGCGCGTGATGCTTCGAGTAGAAACGCATTGCCGTAATCGAAGAAATACATGCCGCGTGCGGCCAGTGTATTTATGGCTTTCACCTGCCGCCG
>JAITQQ010000161.1 GCA_031288855.1 Prevotellaceae bacterium | reverse complement strand
GCGGGCGATGTATTCGTTGTTCTTGTCGTATTTTTCCACCACGTCGGTGACGTAGAGAATCACATCAGCGTCGCCAATGGCGGTATCCACAAATTTCATCATGGATTCCTGCAACTTGTAATGTGGTTTCAGTATGCCCGGCGTGTCGGAAAACACCACCTGGAAGTCGTCGCCGTTCACCAATCCCATGATGCGGTGGCGCGTAGTCTGCGCCTTTGCCGTAATAATCGACAACTTTTCGCCCACCAACGCGTTCATCAGGGTGGACTTGCCCACATTGGGATTACCTATAATATTTACGAAACCCGACTTGTGCATCATTCATAAGCGCCCATGCGCAACATGGCAACTTCCTGTTCCGTTAGAAAACGCCACTGGCCGCGTTTCAGGCTTTTCTTGGTGATGCCGGCGAAATATACGCGGTCAAGTTTTTTGACTTTGTATCCCAAATGTTCAAACATGCGACGCACAATGCGGTTTCGCCCCGAATGTATTTCAAGCCCTACCTGCGCATGGTCGCCATCGACATACGAGGCCATGTCAGCTTGCGCCAAGCCATCTTCCAACATTATGCCTTCCACCAATTTTTTCAAATCCGGTTGTTTCAAATTTTTATCAAGAAACACATGATACACTTTTTTCCGGTTATACGATGGGTGCGACAGTTGTTCGGCGAGGTTGCCGTCGTTGGTGAAAAGCAACACGCCGGTAGTGTTCCGGTCTAAACGCCCGATGGGAAACACCCGCTGCGGGCATTTGTCACTGCTGATAAGGTCGGACACCGTGTTTTCGGCATGCGGGTCGGCGGTGGTAGTGACGTAGTCTTTGGGTTTGTTCATGACGATGTAAACCTTGCGCTCGCCTTTCATCCGTTCGCCGTTAAAGCGTATGTCATCGGTGGGTTTCACTTTCACGCCAAGTTCCGTAACAACTTCTCCATTCACCGACACCAAGCCCGCTACAATGTATTCGTCGGCTTCGCGGCGTGAACAAATTCCGGAATTGGCAATAAATTTATTCAGGCGTACTTCTTCCGTCGCAGGCTTCAGCTTCGGCTCTCTGCGAATCAGCTTCGGCTCTTTGCGAATCGGCTTCGGTTCTTTGCGAACAGGTTTAGCCTGTTTATAAGTTAGCCCGGTCTTTTTACGGGCGGGTTTATCGAAATCTTTTACGCGCTTATCAATATTATTCCCGCGCAACGGCCTACGCTCACGGCGTTCCTCGCTGTGTTCAAAACGGCCGCTACGAAACGGTTTTTCCTCATCACGTTCATACTTCGAACGGCTGTTGCGGCGCGGGGCGCGTTCATCGCTTTTGTTCAAGCGGCCGGAACGCAACGGCCTGTCTTCATTACGTTTCAATCGGTTATTGTTACTTTTGGGATATGATGTTCTCATAAAAAATTTATTTTCGGCGCAAAGTTACTTCTTTTAAATGAAAAATGCTTACTTTTACCGTTTGAAATTCATTATTTACATGAAACTTATACCGTCATTGGTTCAGGAAAATTTCAAGGTGTCGCTTACGGCAGTTAGCACTAACCGTTTGCGGTCAATCCTCACCATTCTCATTATTACTTTCGGAATTATGGCTCTGGTGGGCATCCTCACGGCCATTGACGCGCTAAAGCTTTCCATCACGGAAAATTTTAGCCTGATGGGTGCTAATACTTTTTCTATCCAAAGCCGGGGGAGCAATTATCAAGTCATGGGCAAGCGGATGCGCAAGCGCAATTTCGAACATATTTCATTCCAGCAGGCCATGGATTTTCGCGAGCGTTACACGTTTCCCGCAGCGGTTACCATACGCACTCCTGTTACAGGCGTTGCTACGGTGAAAGGCAACGGCGAACAGACAAATCCCAATATTTACGTGTCGGGCGCCACCGAAAACATGACGATTACCGGCGGGGCGGAAATTGAAAAAGGGCGCATGATTTCTGCGCAAGACGTGGAAAACGGAAGTTTTGTGGCGGTCATTGGGCAGGATATTGTGAATGCGCTTTTCAAAAAAGCAGACCCGATTGACCAATATGTATCCGTTGGCGGAAGCCGCTACCGTGTAATCGGCACTTTCAAATATAAGGGGTCAAGTATGGGCGGCGGCCCCGACCGCAGTATGGTTATTCCGGTAACCAATGCCCGCAGTGTTTTCTCCCGGCCTAATCAGAATTTCATTATTGAAGTGAATCCGCTGCATCCCGAATCGTTCGACCCGGCCATTGGTGAAGCAGAAGCCCTGTTCCGGCAAGTGCGCCGGCTATCGCCCAACCATGAGAACGATTTCAATATCGAGCGTAGCGATACATTAATTAATATGATGTTGGACATGATAAGTTATGCCACCATTGCGGCCATCGTCATAGGGCTCATTACGATACTCGGCGCGGCAGTAGGGCTCATGAATATTATGCTGGTGTCAGTATCGGAACGTACGCGCGAAATCGGCACGCGCAAGGCCATTGGCGCCAAAGCGAGCACCATCAAACAACAATTTTTATTTGAATCGATTGTAATCGGACAGATAGGCGGGTTGCTCGGCATTTTCCTTGGCATTATTATAGGGAATGTTATTTCCATGCTGATTGGAACATCATTCATTATTCCATGGCTATGGATTTTGCTTGGCGTTACACTTTGTTTTTTGGTAAGTATTGCTTCGGGATATATTCCCGCTGTCCGCGCTGCCCAGCTTGACCCTATTGAGGCTTTGCGCTACGAGTAGCCGTTTATTTCAATCTGAAAACGTACGTGATTGTACCTATTTGCAAGGGGGGAGAATCGAAATCGGTATTGAACAATGTTTTCCGAGCCGCTTCTTCTGCCGCTTTCCATAATACGCTATCTTGTATGGTAGTGCCTTTGGCGCGTGCTTGCGCTTTGGTAACTTCTCCTCTTTGGTTTACCGTGATTTCAACCACTACACGCCCCTCTCTGTTAGAAGTGTTAGCCGGTTGTTCCATCCTGCCCATAATACTGCGGCCGTTCAGGTTAAACGTCGGCACTTCATCACTCGCAGCAGCGCCCGGCACGTTGTCGCCGGTAAACAAGGCTTTGCTGTCAGCACGATTACCCGAAGCTACATCGGCGGCTTTACCCACGTCATCACTATGGAATATCGACCGTTTATCAATTTCCACCGGTTTTTCTACCGGGACTTCCACGTCGCCTTGTTCATCAATCCTCGCTCTTTCCGCCGGCTCCGGAGGTGTTTCTTCTATTTTTCTACCGGTAGTTAAGGGTTTTATTTCAAACTGCTCCGATTTCACCACAGGCTCGGGCTCGGGCTCAACCAACACTTCTATCTGCACCAACGGCAATGCCACGGTATTGTCTATAAAAATCATTTTGAAGCATACTATAAACACCAATACATGCAAGAGTACAGTAGCCAACACGCCCATAAGGCGGCTTTTCTTACTCTCTGTGCTATGTAATACGACTGTTGCCATGTGGTTTACAATTATTCTTATTCGGGAAAAGTAACCAAAATAAGTTTATAATGATTACGTTTAGCAATGTTCATTACTTTTACCAATTCTTCCGCAGGCACACTTCTATCTACGTGCAATGAAATCACAGGGTCTTCTTCGGACTTCAATGCTTCTTGCAACTGCGGCTCCACATTATTCCATTGGATAGCTTCTTTTCCGTTGATATGGTAAGTAAATAAATCTTCCTCTATATGATGTTTTATCGACACAGACACGCCCGATTTTGTCGAAATCTGGTTGGTGCTCTTCGGTAACAGTAATTTCAAGGCATTCGGGCTGATTAAAGTAGAGGTAACCAAGAAAAATATCAGCAAAAGAAATACCAAATCGGCCATCGACGAGCTGTTGAAGGCCGAATCTATCTTTAGTCTTGATTTTATTGCCATGATTTCATTATTCTGCGGGTTCGTTCAAAAGGTCCATAAATTCAATGGTATAAGTATCCATCTTATAAACCACTTTACTAATTCTGGCCGTCAAATAGTTGTATCCGAAATAGGCCATAAGGCCCACTACAAGGCCGCCCACCGTAGTCACCATAGCCACATAGATACCGCTCGACAGGAGGGTTATATCAATATTATTGCCTGCCGACGCCATATTATAAAAGGCCTGAATCATCCCTACCACCGTGCCGAGAAACCCAATCATGGGTGCGCCGCCTGCAATAGAGGCCAACGTTGGGATACCGCGTTCGAGGCGTGCCACTTCAGCATTCCCGATGTTTTCTACCACTTCGCGAATATCCGACAATGGGCGGCCAATACGCGAGAGCCCTTTTTCCAACAGCCGCGCAACCGGTGTATTGTTTTTTACACACAGTTCCCGCGCCGCTTTTATCTTACCGTCATGAATAAAATCTTTCAGCGTATCCATAAAACGAGAATCTATCCTCGAGGCTTTACGGATAGCATACCATCGTTCCGCAAAAATATATACGGCAATAATAGAAAGCAGGAACAGCGGAATCATCAACGGCCCGCCTTTTACAGTCATATCAAACAGTGAAAGAGGTGCAGGCCCTTCCTCCACGAGCAAGGTTTCAGCGGTTTGAAGAAATGGAAGCAACATAATTTTGATTAAATTAAAAAATTTATAATGGACAAAAGTACTACATTTTTATTTATTTCGCATTATTTCAGACTTATTTTTTTATATAATCGTAATTTACCTGTTCCAGAAAAAGCCCCTTAGCCGGTGCAGAGGCTCCGGCGGCGCGGCGGCCCTTCTGTTCAATAATCCGCACGAAATCGTCAACAGTAGCCTTTCCGCGCCCCACGTTCAGCAGGGTACCCACTATGGCTCTTACCATATTCCGCAGAAACCGGTTGGCCGAAATGGTAAATACCAAGCCGTTATCTGTGCTTTCCCATTCGGCTTTCGTCAGTTTACACAAGTTGGTTTTGTTCTGGCTGTGCAATTTGGCAAAACTTGTGAAATCATTGTAATTCAACAATTTTCCACTCGCTTCATTCATAGCTTTTACATCCAATGAATAAGGAATATAGACCGAGAAATCGAGCAAAAAAGGGTCAGGGGCAGTATGAATATAATATTTATAGGTGCGTTCCACCGCATCAAAGCGGGCATGAGCCGTATCATGCACGGAAACAATATCATATACACAAATATCGGAGGACAATATGCCATTCAGCCGGTATATCCACTTCATTTTATCGCGAAGCAAATCCCTTTCACTGTCGAAATGCGCCACGTAGCGCCGGGCGTGCACGCCTGTATCCGTGCGCCCTGCGCCCACCGCCACAACAGGCTCGCCCAACAACAGGCTCAACGCACGGTTGAGCTCGGCTTGCACGGCAGGTGCATTCTCCTGCGCCTGCCATCCGTGATAGTGCGTTCCTTTATAGGATAAACAAATGAAATAACGCATGTTGAATTTTTTTATTAATTTTGTGAGTTAGCTTTAAACCTACCTGTCATTTTTTAGTCAAAAAGAGTACAAATATAAAAAATAAATATATGGAATCTGTAAATCTTAAAGAACTAAACGAGAGAATACAACAAGAGAGTGCGTTCATCGATATTGTGAATATTGAGATGCACAAAGTAATTATCGGGCAAAAGCAACTCACTGAGAACTTGCTCATAGGACTGCTGGCTAATGGCCACATTCTATTGGAAGGCGTGCCGGGCTTGGCGAAAACATTAGCGATTAACACCCTCGCCAACATTGTTGACGCCAAATTCAGCCGTATCCAATTTACGCCCGACCTGCTCCCTGCCGACCTTATCGGCACCATGATTTACAGTCAGAAAGACGAACAATTCCACGTAAAACAGGGGCCTGTATTCGCCAACTTTATCCTGGCCGATGAAATTAACCGTTCGCCGGCAAAAGTGCAAAGCGCCTTGTTGGACGCCATGCAGGAGCGCCAGGTTACACTCGGCGAGCACACCTACAAACGACCCGAGCCGTTTTTGGTGATGGCGACCCAAAACCCGATAGAACAGGAAGGGACATATCCGCTGCCCGAAGCGCAGGTTGACCGTTTTATGCTGAAAGTAATAGTCAATTATCCGAAGAAAGAAGAGGAAAAATTAATCATTCGCCAGAATATTATCGGCGAATTTCCGACGCCCGAACGCCAGCTCAAGCCCGCCGACATTGTGAAAGCGCGCAAGGTGGTGCGCGATGTCTACATGGACGAAAAAATTGAACGCTATATCGTAGATATTGTATATGCCACCCGCACGCCCGACGACTACGGATTGAGAAACCTGAAAAACCTCATGTCGTATGGAGCTTCGCCCCGCGCCAGTATTAGCCTGGCGTTGGCGTCAAAGGCCTACGCTTTTATCAAACGCCGCGGCTATGTGATTCCCGAAGACGTGCGCGCCGTATGTTATGAAGTGCTGCGCCACCGCATCGGGCTTACCTACGAGGCCGAAGCCGAAAACATCAACAGCGAAGACATCATTACACAAGTACTCAACAGCGTGGAGGTTCCGTAGCATGGTAAACGATTTATTGAAATCGGTCAGGAAAATCGAAATAAAAACGCGCGGGCTGTCGCGGCAAATTTTTGCAGGCGAATACCACAGCGCATTTAAAGGGCGCGGGATGGCATTCAGCGAAGTGCGCGAATACCAGTATGGCGACGACATCCGCAATATGGACTGGAACGTTACCGCCCGCCTGAATGCGCCGTATGTGAAAATTTTTGAAGAAGAACGCGAACTCACCGTGATGCTTTTAATTGATGTGAGCGGCTCGCGTTGGTTCGGCACGACCCAAAAATTCAAAAAAGACCTCATGGCTGAAGTGGCCGGAGTGCTTTCGTTCTCGGCTTCTATCAATAATGATAAAGTGGGCGCTTTATTCTTCAGCGACAAGGTGGAAAAATTTATTCCACCGAAAAAAGGGCGGTCGCACTTGTTGCGTATCATTAGGGAACTGTTGGAATTTGAGCCGAAAAGCCAACAAACCAACGTATCGGAAGCCTTGCGCTACCTCACCAACGCGATTAAAAAGCGCTGTACGGCTTTCTTGCTGTCAGACCTCATTGATTTGTCCGACGACGGCAAGGTGCAATTTGAGGAAGCCCTGAAAATCGCAGCCAACAAACACGACTTGGCCGCCATCCGCCTCTACGACCCGCGTGAGACAAACCTTCCGAAAGTAGGCCTCATGCAGCTGCGCGACGCTGAAACCGGCAAAGAAATGTGGATTGACACCTCGAGCCGGAAGGTACGCGCACAATATGAAAGTTGGTGGCGGAATGCCAACGTGTCCGTGTCGCAGAGCTTGGCCAAATGCCGCATCGACAACGTGCAAATCAGCACCGCCGAAGATTACGTAAAACCATTGATACGATTATTTGAGAGTAGATGAAATTAAATAAAATGATGAAGACAGTTTACATATTCGTTGCTTTTCTGTTGATAAGTTTCCGTGCCGGAGCGCAGGAAGTGGTATTAAAAGCATCATTCGACCGCGACAGCATTATGATTGGCGAACAAGTGCAATGGACGCTGAAAGCCACCATCGACCGGTCGGTTGAGGCATTCTTTCCTGTCATCGACAGCATCACCGACGGACGAATTGAGTTGCTGAAGAACGAAGGCCTCGACACGTTGCAAACATCGTCAAGCAATATCACCGTACAACACACTTACGTCATTACTTCATTCGATGAAGGCATTTACACCCTGCCGGAAATTCCTTTGCTGCTGCGGCATCGCGACGGAAAACTCGATACCGCGTATTTCGAACGCCTCAGCCTCCTCGTAAAAACCGTACCCATCGACACTACCACGTTCGAACCGTACGACATAAAAATGCCTATCACGTATCCCATTACTTTTATGGAAGTTCTTCCCTGGGCGTTGTCGGGACTTGCCGTGCTCGCGTTGATAGCGTTTGTGGTTTACATTATTATACGCCGCCGGCAGCATAAACCCATATTCTTTAAGCCGAAGCCGAAAGAGCCGCCGCACATCATAGCATTGCGCGAACTCAACAAAATCAAAGCCGACAAATTATGGCAAAATAATAAGGTAAAGCTGTACTATACCCGCGTTACCGATGTGCTTCGCATGTACATGGAAGAGCGTTACAACATGCAGGCTATGGAACAAACGTCGGAAGAAATTTTGCAGGCGCTTAAAGCCATGCAACTGCCCGACGAGTTAATGGACAAATTGCATGAATTGCTTTCGGTGTCGGACTTGGTAAAGTTCGCCAAGTACCAGCCCATAACCGATGACAACGAAAAAGCATTGGTCACGGCGCAGGAATTTGTGGATAAAACGAAAGAGGAAATTAAAACGGAAGAAAATACAAAACAACAACGCAATGATTAAAAACGTACTGATAGTCGGTTTGGGAGGAGGGCTCGGAAGCATGTTGCGCTACCTGAGCTCGTTGCTTGCGCTGAAATACCTTAGCGGGTGGTTTCCGTGGGCTACATGGAGCGTTAACATGCTGGGATGTTTATTGGCAGGCATTTTGCTCGGGCTGTCGGGAAGCGTAACAAACCCAACCGTCCGGCTGCTGTGGCTAGTTGGCTTTTGCGGAGGATTTACCACTTTCTCCGCATTTGCACTGGAAAACATAAATTGGTGGCAAATGAGAGAATATTATAAAATAATTTTTTATACACTCGCCAGTATTGGTAGTAACTTTGCAGCCGTGTGG
>JAITQQ010000138.1 GCA_031288855.1 Prevotellaceae bacterium | reverse complement strand
GCTTTGGCCAGCCTGATTTTCATGTGGTCGGGATTCCCTTTCAGGTTAAGCCCGAATTTAAAAGGAACAGGCGACTTGAGCACGGTGATGTGATAATCGAAATCCATGTTGAGGTACTGTGTGCCGCCCACCGCCGCTTGATAACGGTCTAATGTCAGATGAAAGGGGAATATTACAAGGTGATTGTTGCGCAATATCATTTCAACGGAAAGGCTGTCGATGAGGTTGCGCTGTTTATTTTTGAAGTGTAACGTTTTGGCAATGCTTGCAAACGTTTCGCCGTCGAGCAGCACGAGGTTTTTCCCTTTCACAAAGCAGGAAGCCTCGGCAGTGGGGAATTGCACATTCATCATGGAATCGAGATTGGCGGTGGCTACGATATTGCATTCCACTACGCCCTCGAAAGAACGGAGCATCGGCGTGAGGGTGTCGAACAGCGGGAACGTTTCAATCAATTGTTTTACCTGTATCTGATGAAGCGCCATGGTGGCGCTGAGGTGTGCGCCGGTGGCGTCGGGCGCTTGATAGGAAAATGACATTTGCATGTCGCCCACGTTTGACCGGAATTTTATTTCAGGTAAGTGAATCGCCTGGTTGCGCACATAGATGCGGGTATTGATGTCTTCCAATTCTAATTTTGAATACAGGATTTTTTTTACGTTGGCCTGTAAAGTAAAATCAATATTGCGGGGAACAATAAAAACGCCGCTTGTAGCGCCGGTATCACTGACTTCAGGCACTTCCGCCTGGGTGTTCATTATATTTTCAGCAAGCGCGTTTTTGGCTGTGCTGTCCATCGTGGCATAGTTGGATCCGGCCACCATAGCGCGTATTAGTTGATTAAGGTTAATGCTTTGGGCGTCGATACTGAGGTCGGCTTTTATGCGGCCGTTGTACAGCAAGGCTTGCCGGATGCCGTGTATTTTTCCGCTGAGGCTCATTGCCGACCGCCCGACGTGCAATTGCAGCGTTTTTAAATGTAAGGAATCGGTTGAGAATTGGAGCGACCCCTCGATAATATGCATGTGTGTCGGGAAATAGGGCGTGCGCAAATGCGCGCCCTTTATGTCGAAGTCGCCTGTGGCTTCCCATTGGCGTAGCGCCATTCTTGCTTGCTCGGACTGCAAACGCATGTTGACGATAGATTGATTGGCCGCACTGTTGCTGATGGCTCGTTGCCGGATGCTGTTTATTATTGCGGTGTCTGCAGTGGCGCTTCTTCTGTGGGCTTGTTGTGGGCGCGGTGTGGCTTTGATGCGGAGATATCCGGTATTCACCCTGCCTGAAAAATCGGGCATGTGGGTATTTAGCGTATCAAGGGTAAACAGTAAAGTGTATTCGGGTTTCGACGGATTGTCGCGTTGTGCGGCATACACGGCAGTGCCTGATGCTTTGTGCGCTTGAATTTTCAGGCTGCCCATTTCTATGTGCGTTTTTTCGGCCCTGATATTTGAAAATACAGGCGCAATAGTGGCAGTATCTTTAGGCTTGGAAGTGCCGAAAGTGACTGCCAGCGCGTCGGAATTAAACAGCAATTCCCCGAATGCCATTTTTATACTGTCGGCATTGATGTTGCCGCGAAACAGAATATCGCGCTCGCGCCCGCTGCGTGTAGTGTCTTTGATATTGGCGCCGAAGCGGGCGCGGAGAAAAGGCGCTGCTACCGAAATTTGTGCTGCGGGATAATGAAATTTTACACTGTCCACATCCACTACGCCGTTCATTTTTATTTTTCCGTAATTCGAATTTATTACGTCGGCTAAAAAACACTCGCCGGAAATGTCCATTTGTATTTGCCCGCCCGTGTCCATGCTGTCGGCAAGCGGCAGCAGCCTCGACAGGCGGTTGAAGTTAAACCGGCCTGTTATGTGTGCTTTGATAAACGGATTTTTGAACAAGTCGCTTATCGCCCCCGAAAGGGAAAAATTTATTGTTGAACTTTGCACGGTGAATTGGTCTATCCTGAAGCTCGACGGCGTTTTATTGGAGAGGTCGATTTAGGCTTCGCTTTCGAATTGCAGGCGCTCGATGCCCTTCCGGTGGGAATGTTTTACACTGCGGAGTGCTCCGTCTATTAATTTGAAATTTGTGCGCAACACCGGGAAACTGTTTTCTCCAAGAATGCCGGCCAAACTGCCGTTGAGCGTAATTTCACCTGAGGCGGCGAGTTTTGAAGGAAGTGTTGAAAGAGATGAGGGAATAACCGCCAATACTTTCGGAATGGAGGGTGCATGCAGGTTGTAATGCAGGTTTACCATGAGATTGTTATCCTGCGCGTCGCCCCATTGCAAGTTTCCGTTCACATCAAAATCAATGCCGGCCAATGTGCATCTCGCCTGTCCGATGTGAATACCGTTGTGCGCAAGGTCTTGTTGCAGGAATGTGGAAAATTGCAAAGGTATGCTGTCGGCAATACATTGCCGGCCGTGCCATAGGCTAAACGCTTGTGCGTCGAGTTGCAAATGGAGTTGCGCGGAATCTTTATTCAGGTTGCCGGTCAGCGTCATGTCGCAACCTTCCATTATATATTGTATATGTGTTTTCAGGTCATCATACACTATTTTCCCGCCGGAAATATGTAACCGTTCAAGGTTTAATTCGGGCATTTGAAACGCAGCGGTGTCGGCGGCAGCGGTGCTGTCGTCTGCCAGAAGGCCTTCCCAGTTTGCTTTTCCGTCGTTGTCAATGGCGGCATAAATATCGGGATTGTCGAGATGAATATCGTGAATAACCAATTTGTTTTTTCTCAGATAAACAATCGGGTTAAAAGAAATGACGCACGACGAAAAGCGAAGCAGGGTGTCGGTGGTGTGTCGTATGACGCATCCGTTTTTGAGGCGGACGCCCATGTCCGGAAAAGTGGAAAAGACAGTAATGTCAATCGTTTCGCATTGTATTTCGGCGTTCAGGTGTCGGTTGCTGAGATGAAGGAGAAGCGGGGTTATCCGTTCGGGCGTAACTATAATATAGCCTGCAACGCCTATGCAAAGCACGGCGAGGAGTACCAAACTCAACAAAACAATTAGCACAGGCTTGATCACTTTCATTCGTGATGACTGTTAATTTTTATAGTTCATCCACTTCAGCATCTCTTTTAAAGTAGGTTTTTTGCCGTACATTAAAATCCCGGTGCGGTAAATTTTTCCGGCCATCCAGGCAATACCCATAAACGTAATGAACAGCAAGGCGAGCGAAAGCGACACTTGCCAGAACGGAACGCCGAACGGTATGCGGGCCATCATCACCATCGGGGAAGTGAAGGGAATGAGGGATGCCCAGAACGACAGCGAACTGTCGGGATACTGGAAGGTGTGAAGCATCAGAAACATTCCAATGATGAGCGGAATGGTTATCGGAATAATCAACTGTTGTGTGTCGGCTTCATTCTCTACAGCCGAGCCAATGGCGGCAAACATCGAGGCATACAGGAGATAACCCAAAAGGAAATAGAGCAGGAACGACGAAATAATTGCCGTGAAATTAATGCCGCCCAGTAAAGAAAATATGGAAGAAGCGTCTTGCGGTATAGCTTTTGCCATGCCGTTTGCCATGCCTGCCGGCGAGGTTTGTATGATGTTTTCAATGCCCGCAGGCTCGCTCATGGCGCCTTGGAAAATTACAACAATGCCGAGCGTCAATACTATCCAAATGATAAATTGCAGCAAGCCGACCGAAGCGATGCCTATAATTTTTCCCATCATCAATTGGAACGGCTTCACCGATGACACAATGACTTCAACGATACGGCTCGATTTTTCTTCAATCACACCGCGCATCACCATGTTGCCGAACATGAAGATAAACATGTAAATCATAATCGACAAAATGTACGAAATGCCCATGTAGATGCCGGTATTAGTGGCTTTTTCTTTGCCGTCGTCGCCCCAAAGGAATGTTTTTAGTTTGATGTTCGTTTTGATGGATGCAATAATGGTATCAAGCCCCTGTATGTGGTAAGACTCTAATTTATGTTGCTCTACGGCGTCTTTGAAACCGCGTTCAATATAATGCTGTACGTCCATGTTGGGCTGTTTGAACGCATACAGGTCGATAGCCGGCTGGTTTTTTTCGTTCAAAGTGCTGATGCTGGCCACGGCGTAGAGTTTTTCCCTGTTGAAGTTTTGTTTCAACGAATCGAGCGCCACATCGGACATGAATACAAAAGTGAGGTTATCGTTGTTGTGAAGCGCTTTTTCGGCCAGTCCCGACTTATCGATTACGGCAATGGTTTTTCGCTCGTCGTCTTTCACCCCCTGAATTAAAACAGGCACAACGATCAAAGCCGCAAGGAACAATGGGGCGAGAAGGGTTGTGATAATGAAAGATTTCTTTTTTACACGTGTCAGAAATTCACGTTCGATGATAAGGAATATTTTATTCATAGCTTTAAGATACTAATTTGATAAAAATATCGTTCATGCCGGGAATGACTTCATTGAAGCCGACGATTTCAACCTTTGGTAACAACTGTTGCAAAAGGTGATTGGCAGGTTTCTGTTCCGTTATTTTAATGGTTGCTTTGTGTATTCCGCTCTGTTCTTTTTGTTGAACAAGGGTATATTCGTTGTGCAGCGCTTGTTGCAATTCGTCAGGGTTTCCGCGAAAAGCGACTTCTACAATATTGTCGCCATGCTGCCGGCGTACTTCCTCTAATTTTCCTTCTACAATCACTCTCGATTTGTTGATGAGCGCAATGTTGTCGCACAGTTCTTCGACCGACGCCATATTGTGGGTAGAGAAAATAATCGTGCTGCCTTGCGCCTTCATGTTCAATATTTCCTGCTTGAGCAGGTTGACGTTTACAGGGTCGAAACCGCTGAACGGCTCGTCGAAAATGAGGAGCTTGGGCTTGTGCAGGATGGTTACGATGAATTGCACTTTTTGTGCCATCCCTTTTGAAAGTTCTTCTACCTTTTTGTTCCACCAGGCTTGGATTTCAAATTTGGTAAACCATGTTTTGAGTTGCGTCATGGCGTCGTTCCGCGATAGCCCTTTCAGCCGGGCTAAATATAGCGCCTGTTCGCCCACTTTCATTTTTTTGTACAAACCGCGTTCTTCGGGCAGATAGCCTATTTGAAGAATATCATCGGCTTGCATGGGGCGGCCGTCAAATAACACCTTGCCTGAATCGGGCGCGGTAATCTGGTTGATAATGCGGATCAGCGTGGTTTTTCCCGCACCGTTGGGGCCTAACAACCCATAGATACAACCGGTGGGCACGCTGATATTCACGCCATCGAGCGCCAGATGGTTGGTGTAGCGTTTAACTACGTTATTGGCAATAAGTAAATCCATTTTTATTAGAAAAAATAATGCCAAAGATATAAAAAAATGTATTATCTTTGCTTTTTTATTTAAAAAATTCAATATGTCGGTTGCTTTTGACCCAAACCTCATTGGCCAGCCCAATGGAAATTATTTTGCCTTGCCTTATTCGATAGTCGAGGCCGATATTATGTTGTTGTCCGTTCCCTGGGATGCCACGGCTTCATACGGCATTGGTGCGCAGAAAGCGCCGGAAGCGATCATTCGGGCGTCAACGCAGATTGATTTATATGACGCCGACGTGCAGGATGCATGGAAAATCAGGATAGGCACGGTGCCGCCCAATGCATTGATAGCTAAGTTGAACGCCAGTACCCGCCGCATTTCGTCGCGCGTTATCGCGGCAGAGGAAAGAGGCGTGCCGGAAAGAAGACTGGTTGACGAAATCGTAAAAGTGAATATAGCGTGCGACCAGTTCAATCAGAGGGTTTACAAGATGGCGACGAAATATCTGGATGCACGCAAAGTGGTGGGCCTGATAGGAGGGGATCATAGTGCGCCGTTCGGTTTGCTGCAAGCGTTGAATGAACGATATGACGATTTCGGTATTTTGCACATTGATGCACATGCCGATTTGCGTGACGCCTACGAAGGTTTTACCTATTCGCACGCTTCGATTATGTTTAATGTGTTGGACCAATTGAGACATGTGACGAAAATCGTGCAGGTGGGCGTGCGCGACTATTGCGCCGAAGAAGCGGCGCTGATGGCCTCCGATGCGCGGGTTGTTCCGTTTACGGATGCCGCGTTGCAGGAAGCCTCGTATAATGGCGTGCTGTGGGCGCAGCAATGTCGCGATATTGTAGCGGCGTTGCCGGAAAAGGTTTACGTGAGTTTCGATATTGACGGATTAACCCCTGAGAACTGCCCGCACACAGGCACACCGGTGCCGGGCGGATTAACGTATAGTCAAACGGTGTTTCTGCTGAAAACGATGGTGCAGTCGGGTAAAAAAATCATCAGTTTTGATTTGTGCGAAGTAGTGCCTTCGGAACACGACGAATGGGACGCCAATGTGGGCGCCCGCCTGTTGTTTAAGTTGTGTTGTTATTCGCAATGGCCTGTTATCGGAAAATAATTTTTAAAAATATAAAAAAATATGAAAACATTAAAATTTGGTTTATTTGCTTTGGCGTTGATTCTTGCCGCCGAAAGTTGTGCACAAAAAAAAGCGCCCGAAGGCGTTTCTTCGGCGCAGGTTGACTCGTTGAGCTACGCCATCGGCGTGATGATGGGTACGAACTTTAAACAATCGGAACTGGAATACCTGGATATGTCGACATTCGTGAAGGCAGTGAACGACGTGTTCAACGACAAGACACTGCGTTTTGACGTCGATGAAGCGAACAAGGTGATTCAATCGCATTTTATGAAAATGCGCATGGAACAACAACGTAAAATGGAAGAAGCTAAGGTGAAAAATATTGAGGAAGGCAAAAAATTCCTGGAAGAAAATAAAACAAAAGAAGGCGTGGTTTCTCTTCCAAGCGGTTTACAATATAAGGTAATTAAGGAAGGTACAGGTATTAAGCCCACCGAAAAAGATACGGCGGTGGTACATTACCGCGGCACATTGCTCGACGGCACGGAGTTTGATTCTTCCTACGAGCGCGGCGAGCCGGCCACTTTTCCGCTGAACGGCGTGATTAAAGGCTGGACGGAAGGCCTGCAACAAATCGGCGAAGGCGCGAAGGCGGAGCTTTATATTCCCGATAGTTTGGCCTACGGCGAACGCGGCAGCGGGCCGAAAATTACGCCTAACGCAACTTTAATTTTTGAAGTGGAACTCCTTGAAGTGAAAAAAGCAAAATAAAGTTATGGCATTGGAATTAATAGGAAAACTTATTAAGAAACTGCCGGTGCAAAGCGGAACGAGTGCGCGAGGAGTGTGGAGCAAGCAGGATTTTATTATTGAAACGCAAGAACAGTATCCTCGGAAAGTGTGTGTGTCGGCATGGGGCGAGCGGGTGAACGAGCTGTCGGGTATGGCCGAAGGCGATATGTTGAAAGTGAGTTTTAATGTAGAGTCCCGCGAGTTTAACGAACGTTGGTACACCGACGTGCGGGCTTGGCGCATTGAAAAGCAACAGGCGGAAGCGCCTGTCGCATCAGCGTCGCAATCACCTGCGTCGCAACCGGCGCCGGGTGCGGTTCCGCCGCCGCCTCCGGCCGACGACCCCTTTGGCGCTTCGGAGCAAGAGGCCGACGATTTGCCGTTCTGATTTTTTGTTATACGGTGAACGAATTATAATGATGGGGGCGAAAAAAAATCGCCCCTACGTATTTTGGTAGAGAAACCGCTTGATACTGCGCTTCGGCGTTTTCTCAAACTCTTCGGGAAAGATTTTTATCTGGGCGATTTGTGCGTAATTGGGGAGTTCCTCATTTATTTTTGCACGCATCTCTTCTATGGTGCGGGGTATATCCGCGTCGGCAATGCCGGCAGCGGTGGTTTGTTCGTAATCGGGATAAATCAGTGCGGTGAGCTTGCCGCCTTGATCCACCACCAGCGATTCACTCACGTAAGGCATGTTGTTGATGATGTCTTCCAATTCTTCGGGGTAGATATTTTGTCCCGAAGAGCCAAGAATCATGCTCTTGCTCCGGCCTTTGATATACACATAGCCGTTCTTGTCCATGGTGGCAAGGTCGCCGGTTTTCATCCATCCGTCGGGCGTGAAAGCGTCGTCGGTGGCTTGTTCATTGCGGTAGTAGCCCAGCATCACGTTGTCGCCGCGCACCAATATTTCGCCGGCCGCGTGTTCCGGATCGGGCGAATCGATTTTTATTTCCATTCGCGGAATGGCTTTCCCGCAGGAGTAGAGCGGCGTTTTGCTCCAATCTTCATAAGAAATGAGGGGGCCGCATTCCGTCATGCCGTAACCCACCGTGTAGCGGAATCCGATTTGTTTGAAAAAATTTTCGGCTTCGTGATTAAACGCTGCACCGCCCACAACGATTTCGTAAAAATTGTCGCCGAACACCTTATTAAGCGCCGTGAGGATTTTCTTCTTTATGGTCTGATCGATGACGGGAAGTTTCAGCAACATTTTTATCGACGTCTTGTTCAGTATGGGCTGTAGCTGCTTCTTGTAAATTTTTTCGACAATCAGCGGCACCGAAATCACGAGGAAGGGCTTGATGTCGGCAAACGCTTCCATGATGATTTTAGGGGTGGGCACGCGGGTGAGAAAATGCACGTTAGCGCCTTGCGCCAGCTCGAAAATAAATTCAAACATCATGCCGTACATGTGCGCCATGGGCAGCATGGACACTACGTTGTCGCCCACCTTAAGCGCGAGCGCCTCCTGTGCGAACTGCAAGTTTGAAAGAAGGCTGCGGTAGGGCAGCATCACGCCTTTTGAAAAACCGGTAGTGCCCGACGTGTAGTTAATAATGGCTAATTCTCCGGGCTCGTCGTGGTGATAAGCGATGTGCTCGGGACGGAAATTTTTCGGATATTTTTTTCCAAACAGTTCGTTCAAGCGTTCCCGCGCGGCGTGGATTGACGGACGCCGGCTATATACGATAGAGAAATCGCCGGTAAGGATGATGGCCTCCAGCGCCGGCATTTGCCGTTCGTTAATCGATTCCCAGATGACGTCGCCGGCAAACAATACGCGTGCTTCGGAATGGTTTACGATGTGATGGATGTTGTCTGCTTTAAATTCGTGCAGAATGGGCACTGCTACGGCGCCGTAGGTGAGCGTGGCGAAAAACACGACGCCCCAGTTGGCCTGGTTGCGCCCGCAGATGGCAATTTTATCACCTTTTTTCAATCCGCATTCTTCAAATAAAATATGGAGCTTTGCAATGCGCCGGGCTACGTCTTTATAGTGCAGCGTAATGCCTTTGTAGTCGGACAAAGCAGGAAGGTCCCAATTGTTTTTGAAACTCTGTTCAAATTGTGCAATAAAACTGTTTGTCATAAGGTAATGGTTTTAGTTAAAGGTTTGCAAGTCGCAGAGCCGCTTGTAGAGACCTTGCATGGCCACGAGTTCGGCATGTGTGCCCTGTTCTATGATTTCTCCTTTTTGCAGCACCACGATTTTATCGGCATGCTGAATGGTGGACAGGCGGTGCGCAATCACAATAGACGTGCGGTTTTTCATTAGTTTTGTGAGGGCGTCTTGTACCAAACGTTCGCTTTCGGT
>JAITQQ010000054.1 GCA_031288855.1 Prevotellaceae bacterium | reverse complement strand
CAATTCGCGTTGCGGTTCCGGTACGGTGACTTTCAGCGCTACGGCGCCGAGCGGTTGTACGATAGACTGGTATAATGCAACGAGTGGCGGATCCGTCGTGAGTGGCGGCAGCGGTGCGGTGTCCATCTCGCCGTCAATAAATGCGAGTACGACGTATTATGCGCAGTCGCGCAATACCACGACCCAGTGCGTGTCGTCGTCGCGGTTGGCGGTGACGGCTACAGTGAATGCCGCTCCCACAGTGCCGACAAGCCCGAGCAACAATTCGCGTTGCGGTTCCGGTACGGTGACTTTCAGCGCTACGGCGCCGAGTGGGTGTACGATAGACTGGTACAATGCAACGAGTGGCGGCTCCATCGTGACCGGTGGCAGCGGTGCTGTGGCCATTTCGCCGTCAATAGATGCGAGTACGACGTATTATGCGCAGTCGCGCAATACCACGACCCAGTGCGTGTCGTCGTCGCGGTTGGCGGTGGCGGTGACTGTGATTCCGTATGGGACCCGGGGCCAACAACCGGGCGCTTGCGGTTGCGCTGCTCCTCTGGAACTTTGCCTTGCCGCGTGCAACTTCTGCAGCGCCACCTTCACGGCCTGCTCAGGGATTACGGAAGTTAGATATGGAAACGATGGAACAACTTCAACTATGGACTGGTCAACCGCAAATAATGTCTGCTCTAACGCCGGTATGCGGGTGCCTACGCCTTCAGAACTGCAGTGCTTGGGGAATGCCGGAGCCTCGAGTGATGCATTGGCCGACCTCTCAATCTGGGGGAGGTCTTACTGGTCAGCCAATGGAAGCGCTGCATCGGATCAAGCCTATAGCTGTGCTCTGGTGCGCGCCGGCTCAGTCCCTGCCTGCTCTATCGAACGCGCAAGCACGCCTCTGCACGTGTTATGCGTGAAGTAGCCCGGTTTGGTTTGAGGTGAGTTTTAGCTTCGCCGCCACCTAAATTACACAGCAGTGGGTTGCGGCGTAGAGAAATCGGCAGGGGGCTGTTAGGAAGTATGAAGTATGATGTTTAAATAGTTATTGGTTAATGAATGGTAAACAACAATAAATTGGATTGAGAACGGGAAAGCGGGTGTTCAAAATTTTGAATACCCGCTTTATTTTTTTAAATAGTTAATAATAAATATATTATTGCCTGTTCAAAAATTATTGTGGAAAAAAATGTAAAAATATGTAGGAAAGTGGAAAATTTTACATAATTTTGCCTTTATTAATATACGCACAAAAGCATCAAAATTATGGCCCTGTTTATCGGTGAAAATACCAGTAAGCTTGACGACAAAGGCCGCCTGATTTTCCCTTCGGAATTCAGGATGCAGGCCGGGGCTGCGAATGTACAGTATGTGGTACAGAAGGATGTGTTGTGTGCCGGGTCGCTCGCCATGTATGCCCTGGACGAATGGGCAAAACGGTCGGAACTGGCCCGGTCGAAAATCAATTTGTTTACGCGGGAAGGCGTCAGGGCCTGGGAAGAGTTTAACCGCGACCGGGTGTTGGTGACGCCTGATGAGAAAATGGGGCGCATTACGATTCCGAAATTTCTATTGGATTACATACGTGTGCAGAAAGAGGTGACGTTTGTGGGCGAAGACAATATCATCAGGCTGTGGGCGAAGGAGGCATTAAAGGCCGGGCCGGGCGACGATGAAAGGCGACGTGACGAAGAACGTGCCGATCTCATTGAAAAATTGTTAGGGTAAAACTATTCCTGTGGATGTTGTTTATCATACGCCGGTAATGCTGCATCAGAGTGTTGATGCGCTTTGTGTGAAGCCCGATGGGATTTATGCCGATGCTACATTCGGCGGCGGCGGGCATTCGCTGGAGATTTTATCCCGCTTGAAAAACGGCCGGCTCATTGCGTTTGACCGTGATGGCGACGCCGGCGCGAACAGGATTGAGGACAAGCGTTTCTTGTTAATTCAAAATAATTTCCGGTTTTTGCGCGGATTGTTGCGCAATGAAGGAATTGCGGAGGTTGACGGCGTGCTCGCCGATTTGGGAGTTTCGTCACACCAGTTTGACACGGGCGAGCGGGGATTTTCGTTTCGCTTTGATGCGCCGCTCGATATGCGGATGGACAGGGGCGGGGCGCTGACGGCGGCACAGGTGGTGAACAGTTATCCGGAAGCGCGGTTGTGCGAATTGTTGCGTATCTACGGCGAAGTAGAACATGCAGCCTACGCAGCCAAGCTGTTGGCGGCGGCGCGCGAGCGGGAAGCCATCACCACCATAGGCGGTTTGAAAGAAGCGTTGGCGCCTTGCCTGCCGAAAGTGATGGAGCATAAATATCTCGCGAAGGTTTTTCAGGCGTTAAGAATAACGGTGAATGGCGAGATGAAAGCGTTGGAACAACTGTTGGCGCAAGCGCTGAAGATGTTGAAGCCCGGCGGCCGGTTGGTGGTTATCACCTATCATTCGTTGGAAGACCGGATGGTGAAAAATTTTATGCGGGCAGGGAACACGGAAGGGAAAATAGAAAAAGATATTTTCGGAAAAGGGGCAACGCCTTTTACGGTGATTACGAAAAAGGCCATTGTTCCCGGCGAAAACGAAATACGGCAAAATACCCGTGCGCGCAGTGCAAAGTTGCGGGTTGCGGAGAAAAATAAAAATGGAAGAAGTTAAACATACAAACCGTAAGCGGAAAGCCAACATCGTAAGAGATGTGGCGTCGGGCTACCTTTTCTTTAATGTGTTGTGGGAAAAGCACCGCCGCTATGTCTTGCTTTTGTTTGTGCTGACGATATGCTACATCTCCCAGCATTACTATGTGGAGCAAACGGTGTATGCCGCAAAGAAAATGGAAAATGAATTGGAGCGTACGCGTATGGAATACACTATTCGTTCCTCGGAACTCATGCGCTTGAGCAAATATTCTGCGGTGGAACAGGAGTTGAAAAAACGCAATATGACACTTGTCGCCCCCGCGCGCCCGCCTAAACAAATAAGAAAGGATTGACTATGCAATTGCCGAAAAACATATTGTTGCGTGTGGGTATCATTTATTCTATGATGGTACTGCTTGGCGTGTCGATTGTGGTTTGCATTGTGGCGTTGCAATTTGACGCCGGGCTTAAGGAGAAAGCGGTAAAGATAAGTTACCGCACCGAAGAAATTGCGGCTAAGCGCGGCGATATTATGGCGCACGACGGCCGGTTACTGGTGACGTCGTTGCCGCAGTATCAGCTCTACATGGATTGCGTAGTGCCGGATGAAGCGCTGTTCAACGCCGGCGTGAAAGGCTTGTCGGCGGCGCTGTCGGGATTTTTTAGGGATAAAACGGCTGCCGAATATGAAAAAATATTGCGTGACGGGCGTGCAAAAAAACGTTGTTATGTGAAGTTGGGCAATCGCAGGATAAAATATGCGGAATTGGGAAAAATATATCAATTCCCGATTCTGAAACAGGGATGGCGTGAGGAGAAAACGTATGACCAGAATAAGGGAGGAGGTATTTTTGACGTGAGGAATGTGCGCACGGCGTCTTATGATAAATTGGCGTCGCGCACGTTGGGCTTGACGAATGAAAACGGCGTGTCGGTGGGCATTGAAGGCGCTTTCGATTATGCGCTCAAAGGAACGCCCGGGAAACGGATGTTGCGCCGGATTGCAAACGGCGACTGGGTGCCTGTGAACAGTATGAGTGATGTGCCGCCGCGTAACGGCTATGACGTAGTTGCCACGCTTGATGTGGATATGCAGGACGCCGCCGAAACCGCCTTGCGCGAACAGCTCGCACAAGCATCCGAATTTGAAGCCGGAACGGCTATTATTATGGAAGTGAAAACCGGCGAAATACGCGCTATTGCCAACATGAAACGTATGCCCGACGGCAGCTACGCCGAGGCTTTTAATTATGCCATTGCACAAGCTACAGAGCCGGGCTCGACCTTTAAATTGGCCACACTTATTGCATTGCTCGAAGACGGATTTGTGGGCTTGCCGGATAAGGTAAATACCGAAAAGGGAAAGTGGAACTACAAAGGGCATTGGATTAAGGATGTTTCCCATGAAGGCTATGGGGTTATTTCGTTACAGGAAGTGTTTGAAAAATCATCGAATGTGGGCTTCGCAAAGTTGGCGGTTGACCATTATCTCGGCAAAGAACGGCAATATATTGACAAGCTTTATGCGATGAAGCTGAACACCAAACTCGGCTTGCAAATTTCAGGCGAGGCGTCGCCGCAAATACGTTATGTGAATGACAAGTTGTGGTCGGGGCTTTCGCTGCCCATGATGTCGATGGGGTATGAAGTGCTGCTCACGCCGGTGATGACGCTTGCATTCTACAATGCGGTGGCCAACGGCGGGCGCATGGTGAAGCCGAAATTCGTATCGGAGTTGCGGCAAGGCGGGGAACTCCGGCAACGTTTTTCTACCGAAGTAGTGAGCACGTCGATTTGTTCGCATGCTACGTTAGAGAAGGTGCATCAAGCGCTGTGCGGTGTGGTGAAAAACGGAACCGCGAAAAATATTTACGACGAGCGGTATAAAATTGCAGGAAAAACAGGCACTTCGCGTATTGCGTTTGAGAACGGCTATGAGCAGAACGGTTATAAAAAACACCAGGCTTCGTTTGCAGGATTTTTCCCGGCCGAAAAACCGGTGTATTCGGGCATTGTGGTTTTATATACAGGGCCGACAAGAAATAATTTTTACGGCGCACATTGGGCGGCGCCGGTATTCAAGCAAATTGCCGATAAAATATATGCTTCGCATCCCGAATGGGAAGAAGTGGTACAACCGAAGCCTTCCGACACCATGTTGGCCGACCTGATTGAAGACAATGCGCGCACGCATAGCCCGAAAAAACCGGCCGACAAAAAACTTCCTTCCGTAATCGGAAAGACGTTAAAGGAAGCGCTGTTCCTGTTGGAAAACCGGGGGCTGAACGTGGATTTTTCCGGCTCGGGGCGCGTGGTGAGACAATCGTTGCCGGCAGGAACGCTTGTGGCAAAAGACCAGACTATAACAATTGAATTGAAATAAAAAAGTGTAAACGGAAAATGAAATTAAACCAACTCATAGCCTCGCTAAACCTTACGAAAGTAAAGGGGAATGTGGATTGTGAAATTACGGCGCTGGAATTTGATTCACGCCGGGTAGCGCCGGGGCAGCTCTTTTTTGCATTGAAAGGAGAGGCCGCCGATGGGCATGATTTTATTTCAGACGTAGTGGCAAAAGGCGCTGTAGCGGTGGTGTGTGAACGCCTTCCCGCATCATGTGACGAAAAAGTGTGCTACATACAAGTGCCCGATAGCCATTATGCCATGGGGCATATCGCCGCCGGATTTTACGGCCATCCCTCGAAACAATTGACGTTGGTGGGCGTTACCGGCACCAATGGCAAAACCACTACGGTAACTTTACTCTACCGCCTGTTCCGTGCACTGGGCTATAAAGTGGGATTGCTTTCTACGGTGGTCAACTATGTTGACGACAAAATGGTGAAAGCCGAACGCACCACGCCCGATGCATTGCAGATACAACGCCTGATGGCTGAGATGGTGGAAGCCGGCTGCACCTATTGTTTCATGGAAGTGAGTTCGCACGCTGTGGTGCAACACCGCATTGCAGGCTTGGAGTTTGATGGGGCGCTGTTTTCAAATATCACGCATGACCATCTCGATTATCATAAAACATTTGAGGCGTACATAAAAGCGAAAAAATTATTTTTCGACACGCTGCCCGCTTCGTCTTTTGCCTTGATAAACCTCGACGACCGCAACGGCCGCACGATGGTGCAGAATACGAAAGCAAAAGTAAAAACGTATTCGCTGCACACTTTGGCCGATTTTCATTGCCGCATCATTGAAAATACTTTTGAAGGGATGCAGTTGAACATTGATGGGGTAGAAGTGTGGACTCGTTTTACAGGGCGGTTTAATGCCTACAACATGTTACTGGTGTATGCTACGGCACGGTTGCTTGGCGTGGATAAAAACGAAACGTTGCGTTTGCTCAGCAGTATGGAGCCGGTGAGCGGGCGTTTTGAAGTGGTGCGGGGCCAACATAGTATCACCGCCATTATTGACTATGCCCACACGCCCGATGCGTTGCAGAACGTGATTGACACGATTAATGATATCCGGAACGACGAACAGCGGCTGATTGCCGTAGTGGGTTGCGGCGGTAACCGCGATAAAACCAAACGCCCGGTGATGGCGCGTATTGCCGCCGCCGGCAGCGATAAAGTAGTGTTCACCTCCGACAATCCGCGCAATGAAGACCCCAACGCCATTCTTGACGACATGTATGCGGGGCTCTCTGCTGAGGCGTTGGCGCGCGCCATCCGCATTGCCGACCGCCGCGAGGCCATCAATACGGCCATTCACCTGTCGCGCCCCGGCGATATTATTCTCATTGCGGGAAAAGGGCATGAAACCTATCAGGAAGTTAAAGGCATACAAACACATTTTGATGATAAGGAAGTATTTTTATGTTGTATCACCTGTTTGAATATTTAAATAAAGCCCTGGTTGATTTTCCGGGCTCGGGGTTGTTCCGCTACTTGTCGTTTCGGGCAGCGTTGGCCACGTTGTTTTCTCTTTTGGTCGCCTGGATATTCGGGAAATATATTATTCGCTTTTTGCAGCGAAAACAAATAGGCGAGGAGATACGCGACCTCGGCCTCGAAGGGCAGTTGTCAAAACGCGGTACGCCGGCTATGGGCGGGATTATTATCCTGCTGTCAATCATGGCGCCGGTGTTGCTGTTCTGTAATTTATTAAATGTGTATGTACAGCTTATGATTATTTCCACCGTGTGGATTGGCTGTATCGGTTTCCTTGACGATTACATAAAAGTGTTCCGTAAAAATAAAGAAGGGCTGCATGGGCGTTTTAAGATTATCGGGCAAGTTGGGTTAGGGCTGATTGTGGCTTCTAGCATGTACTTTTTCGGCGATACAACTACCAAAACGACCATTCCGTTTGTGAAGGAAAATGAATTTGATTATCAATGGTTGTCGCCTATATCCGGCGAGTATTCGGACTTTGCCGGATGGATTATATATGCGCTTGTGGTAATATTTATTATTGTGGCGGTGTCAAACGGCGCTAATCTCACCGATGGCATGGATGGCCTGTTGTCGGGCGTTTCCATTATTATAGGCGTGGTGTTGGGCATATTCGCCTACTTGTCGGGGAACATTATTTATGCCGATTATCTCAATATCATGTATATCCCGCACAGCGGGGAGTTGGTGGTGTTCATGGCTGCATTTGTCGGCGCGTTGATCGGCTTCCTGTGGTATAATTCTTATCCGGCGCAGGTGTTTATGGGCGATACCGGAAGCCTTACCATAGGCGCAATTATAGCGGTGTTTGCCATTGTGGTGCGTAAAGAATTATTGATCCCGGTATTGTGCGGTATTTTCTTTGTGGAAAGCCTTTCGGTAGTCGTGCAGGTGGCCTGGTTTAAATATACAAAACGGAAATACGGCGAAGGCCGCCGGATATTCAAGATGACGCCCCTGCATCATCATTTTCAAAAAAAGAGTGGCGATATTCCGGCGCTGATACAGCGTCCGGCGCAGGCTTTGCCGGAAGCGAAAATTGTGGTTCGCTTTTTTATCATAGCCGTTTTATTGGCGGTGTTAACAGTAGTAACTTTAAAAGTGCGGTAGATAATGAAAAGAGTAGTTGTTCTTGGCGGAGGAGAAAGCGGCGTGGGCGCGGCGGTCTTGGCGAAAATCAAGGGGTTTGACGTTTTTTTGTCTGACTCGGGCGCGTTGCAGGATGACTACAAAAGCACGCTGCAACAATACGACATTGCATTCGAAGAAGGAAAACACACGGAAGATTTGATATACAACGCCGATGAAGTAGTAAAAAGCCCCGGTATTCCCGATGCGGCTCCGGTAGTTGCAACCCTGATGGCGCAAGGCACGCCGGTGATTTCCGAAATTGAATTTGCCGGGCGTTACAGTAACGCAAAAAAAATATGTGTTACCGGAAGCAATGGAAAAACAACCACCACGTCGATTATTTATTTCCTGTTGAAAAATGCAGGGCTGAACGTGGGCTTGGGCGGGAATATCGGAAAGAGTTTCGCCTATCAGGTGGCTACGGAAAATTTTGATTACTACGTGTTGGAGATTAGCAGTTTTCAACTCGACGGAATGTATGATTTTAAAGCCGATATTGCCGTGTTGCTTAATATCACGCCCGACCACTTAGACCGCTATGATTACAACATGCAGAACTATATAAATTCAAAGTTCCGCATCACACAAAATATGTCGGAAGATGATTGTTTTATTTTTTGTTCGGATGACGAGGTTACTATGGCACACTTGAATAAAATTGTATTGAAAGCCCAGCAGCTTCCCTTTTCACAAACCGGAGAAGTGGCAGAGGGCGCATTTGTGGAGCACGACAAATTGCGTGCGCGTTACCGTAATTGTGAATTTTCAATGTTGTTGCAGGAATTGTCGTTGCAGGGCAAGCACAACGTCTATAATTCCATGGCTGCGGCAGTGGCGGGGCAGGTGCTTAAAATAAAAAATGAAGTGATTCGCGAGAGCCTTATGACGTTTAAGGGCGTGGAGCATCGCCTCGAAGCCGTACTGAAAGTGCGCGACGTGCTTTATATCAACGACAGCAAAGCCACCAACGTCAATGCGGCGTGGTATGCACTGGAAAGCATGACCACCCAAGTGGTGTGGATTGCCGGCGGCACGGATAAAGGAAATGACTACAGCGAACTGTTCGACGTGGTGAAAGAAAAAGTAAAGGCTATTGTTTGCCTTGGTGTGGACAATGACAAATTGCACCGCGCATTTGGCAACCTCGTTCCCACCATTGTTGATGTACATTCGGCGGCAGATGCGGTGAAGGCAGCTTATACTTTGGCAACGCCGGGCGATACCGTATTGCTCTCGCCGGCTTGTGCGAGTTTCGATTTGTTTAAAAATTACAAAGACCGCGGATGGCAATTTAAAGAGGCCGTCCGTAACCTTTAATCCTTAACGGCAGATGGCATCATGATAAAATCTTTTTCACAAAAAATCAAAGGCGATAAAATTATCTGGTTGATGATTGCATTTCTGTGCTTTTCGTCAATACCGCTGATTTATTCATCTATCGCTTCGCAAAAGGATTTCATGAGCCCTTTGCTCAAACAGAGCGGCTTGGTACTCATAAGTTTTGCGGCAGTGTATTTCTTTCACCGCATTCCTGTTGGCTGGTACCGGCGGCTGTCTATTCCGTTTTTGATAGGTAGTGTTATACTGCTTATCCTTACACCGTTTATCGGCGTAAAACTGCACGGCGCCATACGTGTAATTTCCGTATTCGGCTTCACCTTCAATCCGGCCGATTTGGCTAAAATCGGAATTATCCTGTACTTGGCTAAAATTATGGAAAGTGAGGAGTTGAGTACGTTTAAGGAATTTGCATGGAAAATTCTGGCGCCTGTTGCCATTGTGTTTTTTCTTATCCTGTGGGGCAGCACATCGGCGGCGCTGCTCTTCCTGATAGTGGTGTTGATTGTTTTGTTCGTCGGTGAAATTAAAACGGCATTCTTGCTTAGAGCGGCTGTGATTGCCACGGTGGCCATTGGCTTGTATTTCGCCGATGGCGCGGTAACGCAAGTTCTCCCGCGTTCCGAAACGGCGCTGAATCGTGTGAAATCTTTTTTTGAGTCGGATGATAACGATAAAAATGAAATAAGAAAAGATGAACAAATCGACTATTCGCAGATGGCGATAGCCACCGGAGGGATTTTAGGAAAAGGGCCGGGACACAGCACACAGCGCTATGTGCTCTCACAGGCTTATTCCGATTTTATTTACGCTATTATACTTGAAGAATATGGAATTGTGGGTGGCGTAGCTATTCTCGCCGCGTATCTTATATTGTTGTTCAGGGCGGTGGTCATTGCCCAATCGTGTACGCGGGTTTTCTCGATGTTGATTGTGCTCGGCTTTGTGCTGTCTATTGTGTTTCAGGCCATGCTGAACATGTGCGTGGCGGTGGGGTTAACGCCTGTTACAGGACAGCCCTTGCCCTTGGTGAGCCTTGGCGGAAGTTCGTTGCTTGCCATTAGCATTTCGTTGGGAATAGTCCTTGCGGTGAGCCGCGCGAGTGATGAGCGAAATATTATTGAAAAAAATAAAACCGGAGAGGGGGATTAATTTGTGGGCAGTAAAATGAGAATAATAATCAGCGGAGGAGGGACCGGCGGGCATATTTATCCGGCCGTAGCCATAGCGAATGCTTTGAAATTGCGGTATCCCGGCGTTGATATTTTATTTGTCGGCGCCGAAGGACGCATGGAAATGGAAAAAGTCCCTGCGGCGGGCTACACCATTGTCGGCTTGCCGGTGGCGGGCTTGCAGCGGAAACTGACGTGGAAAAATTTGTTGTTGCCTTATAAATTATGGAAAAGCGTGCGCAAGGCGGCGCAAATAATTGACGATTTCAAACCCGGCGTAGTGGTCGGTGTGGGCGGCTACGCCAGTGCGCCTGTATTGTGGGCGGCGCAGCGTAAAAATATCCCCACAGTCATTCAGGAACAAAATTCGTATGCGGGAATTACCAATAAGCTATTGGCGAAACGCGCCTCGAAAATTTGTGTGGCGTATGAGGGCATGGAGCGGTTTTTCCCAAAAGAGAAAATCGTGCTGACCGGAAACCCTGTGAGATTTACGGCTAACGGGGAACGGAGAATGGAGAACGGAAATAAAACCGTTTACCGTTTACCGTTAACCGTTGACCCTTCACCGTTGACCGTCTTGGTTGTGGGCGGCAGCTTGGGCGCACGTACGCTCAATCAGGCAATGACACAGGCCTTGCCGGAATTGCAACACAGCGGCGTGCACTTCATCTGGCAAACCGGAAAATCGTATTTCGAACAGGCAAAGGCTGCTGTAACCGGAGAACGGCTAACGGCTAACGGGGAACGGGGAACGGGGAACGGAAATAAAACCGTTGACCATTTACCGTTGACCGTTGACCGTTCGTCAATCACCGTCGTGGATTTCATTTCCCGGATGGATGAAGCCTTTGCTGCTGCCGATGTGGTGGTGTCGCGTGCCGGCGCGGGAACTATTTCTGAACTGTGCGTGGCGGCGAAAGCCTGCGTGCTGGTGCCCTCGCCCAATGTGGCCGAAGACCACCAAACGAAAAACGCACAGGCGCTCGTCGATAAAAATGCGGCCATCATGGTGCGCGACGACGAGGCCGCCGAAAAGCTCCTTCCAACCGTATTGGCTTTGTTGAAAGATGAGGCGCGCATCGGGGAACTGGAGAAAAACATCGCTGCATTGGCAAAGCCCAATGCCGCAGACGACATCGCGAAGATTATCCGGAGAACGGCGCCCCGTCATCCCGAGCGGAGCGAAGCGACGTCGAGGGATCTGCTGACTAACGAAACTCCTTTGACAAGTGCGGAACGAGGACAACAGATGTCTCCACGCGCCCGCTACGCGGGCTTGGTCGACATGACGGCTTTTGTCTATTTCATCGGCATTGGCGGCATCGGCATGAGCGCATTGGCGCGTTACTACAAACATGCGGGCGCACAGGTTGCCGGCTACGACCGCACGCCCTCGCCATTAACCGCCGAGCTTGAGCGCGAAGGCGTCGACATACATTACAGCGACGACGTGGCGCTGATTCCGCCGGCCTTCACCGCCTCGCCGGACAACACACTGGTGATTTACACGCCGGCAGTGCCCGCCGAACACAGCGAACTGAGCTATTTTACAAATAACAACTACACCCTCATCAAACGCTCGAAAGCGTTGGGGCATATCGCCGCCACAAAAACCACGCTGGCCGTGGCCGGCACGCATGGAAAGACCACCATCACCACCATGCTCGCGCACTTGCTCACGCAGGCAGCCGGCGGATGTACGGCGTTCCTTGGGGGCATCTCGAAAAATTATCACAGCAACCTGTTGTTGTCGGACAAGCCGGCATTAGTGGCCGAAGCCGACGAGTTCGACCGTTCGTTCCTGCAACTGTTTCCGCAAATTGCGGTCATCACGGCCACCGACGCCGACCACCTCGACATATACGGCACGGCCGGCGAGGTGAAAAAGGCGTTTGCCGATTTCGCCCGCCAGGTGAAACCCGGCGGCGCACTCATTATAAAGGAAGGGGTGGAACTGTCCCTCGCTGGCGGGGGTACCGGAACGGCGGGGGTGGACTGTCCTCCCCCGGCCTGCGGCCACCCCCTCCAAGAGGGGGATAACCCGTTCCCCGTTCCCCGTTCCCCCTTTACCGTTTACCGTTACTCCGCCAACCGGCCATGCGACTTCTACGCCGATAATATCCGCCTGATGGACAACGGACTCCCGCAGTTCGACCTTCACCTGCTTGGCACGGTGTTGCCCGATTGCGTGTTGGGCATTCCGGGGCGCATGAACGTGGAAAACGCTGTGGCTGCAACAGCTGCCGCCTATTTGTACTTTGTCCACAAGCCTTCGGGCGACGTCGACAAACCTTTGGGTGACGTCGACAAACCTTTGGGCGACGTCGACAAACCTTTGGGCGACGTCGACAAACCTTTGGGCGACGTCGACAAACCTTCGGGCGACGTCGACAAACCTTCGGGCGACGTCGACAAACCTTCGGGTGACGTCGACAAACCTTCGGGTGACGTCGACAAACCTTTGGGCGATGTCGACAAACCTTTGGGCGATGTCGACAAACCTTTGGGCGATGTCAACCAAAATCATTCCGTGCTCTCCGCCCTCCGTTCCGCACTGGCGGCTTTCTCGGGCGTGCAACGGCGGTTTGA
>JAITQQ010000176.1 GCA_031288855.1 Prevotellaceae bacterium | reverse complement strand
AGATATTCCCTACGGTTTTAAACTGGAGCTTTCAAGCGGCCGCTCATGGGACGAGTATGTCATCCGCAATTACTTTTCCCTAAAATGGAGCATCGGCCATTTGATTCCCATCGGTTATTTAAAAGCATCGCTCACCTACGGATCTTATTTTTATGACGACACACCGCAACAGTCGGTATTGTCGGCCGATTTACAATATTTCACCCATCTATTCAACGTGTGGAACGGATATATGCGCTATTTTTTCCATGCCAACTACACGGCGGGATTCCATCGTTTGGAGGGAGAGCGGGAACGGATTACCTTTTACGGCGACAACGGATTGCGGATATTGAAACTGCCACACACCTATGGGTTAAACCGGCTGCTGTTTCACTTGGAATCCGTATATTTTTCGCCATTGTATTTTTATAATTTCAAATTCGCTTTTTATGGTTTTTGCGACTTCGGCTGGCTGGGCGACAGTTATAAAATATTTCCCAACGACCTTTATACCACTATAGGGCTCGGCATCCGGATTCTGAACGACCGGTTGATATTTACTTCCGTTCAACTTCAACTCGGCTATGCGGTGATTAATCCCGGACATGGCGCTAACCGGTGGATTGAACTTGGGGGAGAACAACGAATCGGATTGGAAAGTTTCAGGCCCAATAAGCCTGCATTGGTCGACTACTACTAAAAACAAGATCCGGCAAGATGGTCCTCCCTGCCGGATCTCTATACCACCAATCACTTCAACAGAAATACAACTTCAAAACATATTGGTGTTGGCGGTATTTTTTATGCAACCGTTTAAAACGGCTTATCTTCCTCAATTTCCTTAACTTCAAAATCCTTACTTGCTTCTACGTGACTCCTGTATCCGTTATTCATTTTCGATTGATAGGTGTTTGGCGCAGGAGGAGGTTGCACTTGTTCCTCGTCAGCATCGTTAAGGTTGGTAAATTTTGCCTGGCTGCTCTTGAAACGCAATCGAATATCGTCGATAGCGCCATTGCGGTGTTTGGCAATAATAATATCGGCAAGGCCTTCCGTAGATGTTCCGTCATCATAGGCATCTATCTTATAATACTCGGGGCGGTGAATAAATAATACAAGGTCGGCGTCTTGCTCAATAGCGCCCGATTCGCGCAAATCGCTTAGCTGCGGCCTTCTGTTTGACCCACCGCGTGTTTCTACCATACGGTTGAGCTGCGACAGCGCAATAATGGGAATATTTAATTCCTTAGCAATAGCTTTTAACGACCGTGAAATGGCCGACACTTCTTGCTCGCGAAAGCCCTGGGTACTGGGCGGCCCGGCCATCAATTGCAGATAGTCAATAAAAATAATTTTGATTCCATGTGCCGAAACCAGTCGCCGCGCCTTGGTGCGAAATTCAAAAATAGACAGTGCCGGCGTATCGTCAATGTAAAGCGGCGCATTGATAAGCCCGGTTATTTTTTCATTCAGGTTGTCCCAATCTTCAGGACTCATTTTTACACCGCCGCGCACTTTTGTGGAAGCAATGCCGGTTTCGCTGACAAGCAGCCGTTTTACGAGTTGATTAGACGACATCTCCAGGGAAAAGAATGCTACGGGAATATTATGAATTACCGCCATATTCCGCGCCATAGTAAGCACAAACGCCGTTTTACCCATCGAGGGGCGGGCGGCTATAATAGAGAGATCGGAAGGATGCCAACCAAGAGTAATATGGTCGAGGTCATTAAATCCGGAAGGAAGGCCGCTTAACCCCTCGTGGTTTTGTTCGATGGTCTCTATTTCTTTGGTAACTTCCTCTACAAGGGGACGAATATGCTGCGTCTCAGAGCGCATATTGCCTTCTACAATGTCGAATATTTTTTGTTGTACGCCATCAAGCAACTCATCCACTCCAATGGCGTCATCAAAGGCGTCGCGCTGCGCCTCGGAAGAAATCCGGATTAATTCACGCTGAATATATTTTTGGGCAACGATTTTGGCATGATATTCCACGTGCGCCGCCGAGCCCACTTTGAGCGTGAGCTGCGAAAGAAAATAATACCCGCCCACCTCATCCAACACGCCTTTCTTTTTCAGTTCTTCCGATACAGTGTAAATATCAATAGGATCATGGTTCGACGACAACTCCAACGCTGCCCGGTAGATTTTCTGATGCGCTTCTTTGTAAAAACTTTCGGGTTTCAAAAGCCCCTGCACATTGAATATCGCTTCTTTCTCCAACATAACAGCGCCTAATATCGCCTCTTCAAGATCGAGCGCCTGGGGCGGTTTCTTCCCCAATTCCAATCCTGCGAGTTGAACATTCGCCGCATTTTTCTTATAGGTAGGAGTATTCGTTTTCGCCATATTTATTTTTTGAAAATCAAAGATACGAATTTAATCCCCCGAATAATTAACAATTTCTATTTTGTTCATAACCCATCCGACGTAATTAAATATCATCTTATTATGATTTTAAATGTCTGTTAAAAACATGTTGAAACAATGTTGAAGCCATGTTTATTTTGATATGTGGCGAGAACTTAATATATTTGGCGTATTATTTGATGACCCTATGAATATATTACTTTATAGTGCTACTACCGCACTTGTGCTCACGTTCCTGTTGACGCCCTTATTTGTAAAATTCCTGATACGCATCCAGATATTGGACAAAGGCGGACACCGCAAAATACATAAGGGCAGAATTCCATCAATGGGGGGACTGATTATTTTTGTGAGTTTTTTGTTTTCTCTTTTAC
Source organism: Prevotellaceae bacterium (assembly GCA_031288855.1). Next base: position 791 of record JAITQQ010000176.1, on the reverse strand, counting down.
TGTGGCAACCGACTATGCTGTTTGGCACTAACCGTTTTCTGCTTGCCGCTATAATTTTAATGGCCGTAACCGGCATCCGCGATGACATAGCGCCACTGTCTCCTTTTCTCAAATTATTAGTCCAAGTGGTGACGGCGAGCATGGCCGTAGTGGTATTAACCAATGTGCGCATCGTATCGCTCTATGGATTATTCGGCGTGCACGAATTGGCCACATGGCTAAGCTACACACTAAGCATAGCATTCATCCTGTTTATAACTAACGCATTTAATTTGATTGACGGCATAGACGGCCTGGCAGGAACAATAGCTTTTGCTTGCCTCCTGTTCCTGAGTTTGTGGTTTTATTGGACAGGAGACATAGAGAGTGCTATCTTCTTAATTTGTTTCGCAGGCGCTATCCTGGGATTTTTATATTACAATTGGCAACCCGCTTCGCTGTTTATGGGCGACACAGGCTCGTTGGTGTTGGGCTTTATAATCGCCGTATTTACCTTAAAGTTCGTATCGATTAACGGCGCATTACCGGTGGAAAGCAATTATAAATTTCATGCGGTATTGAGCGCGGGCGCGGCTGTCATTTTATTGCCGGTATTCGATACAACGCGCGTATTTTTACTTCGGATCATCAAACGCCAATCGCCGTTTCTGCCCGACAAGCAACACTTGCACCATGCAGTGGTACGCAAAGTAGGCACACATGCCAAGTCTTGCCGGTGGATTTCCGGTACTTATTTCCTGACTGCCGGCGTTATCTTATTTGTAAGTTGGAAAAATTGGCTGCCCGATTGG
>JAITQQ010000164.1 GCA_031288855.1 Prevotellaceae bacterium | reverse complement strand
ACAGGGCGGAAAATTATTGTGGACACCTACGGCGGAAAAGGCGCACACGGCGGCGGCGCTTTCTCGGGCAAAGACTCGAGCAAAGTGGACCGTTCGGCGGCGTATGCCGCGCGGCACATCGCCAAGAACCTGGTAGCGGCGGGCGTGGCCGGCGAAGTGTTGGTGCAGGTGGCTTATGCCATCGGCATTGCCAGTCCGGTGAGCGTGAACGTGAACACCTACGGCACGGCAAAGGTTAAACTCAGCGATGCCGAAATCGGTGAAAAAGTAAGCAAGCTGTTCGACCTCCGCCCGGCAAAAATTGTAGCCCGCTTTGGGTTGAAATATCCCATCTTTGAAGCCACGGCTGCCTACGGGCACTTTGGCCGCGACTGCGTGAAAAAGAAAGTGGAACTCCGCTACAACGGAAAGAAAACCACGAAAGAAGTGGAATTTTTTGCGTGGGAAAAGTTAGACGCCATACCGGACATCAAAGCAGCGTTTTTTAAAAAGTAACAACCGGAGCGTTCCCGCACGAAATAATGTGCGCCGGGTGACATTTTTTTATTACTTTTGTTCCTCGTATGGGACTAAATATCTATAATGCCTCGGCCGGCTCGGGAAAAACCTACACGATTACCCTCGAATACTTGCGGTGGTTACTGTCGTATCCCGCACCGGAGGCGTTCCGGTCGGTGTTGGCGGTAACCTTTACCAACAAGGCCACCGAAGAGATGAAAAACCGCATTGTGCAAGCGCTGCACCACGTGGCGGAAAGCCGCAACAAGGCGCTGAGCGCTTCCCTTTGCGAAATGCTGCACCTCTCCCCCGACGAATTAAGTAAACGCGCCACGGCTCTGCGCACGGCCATTCTGCACGATTATTCCCATTTTGCAGTATCGACCATCGATAAATTTTTTCAGAAAATTATCCGCGCCTTCATGCACGAAGCCGGCTTGCTGCCTGAATTTACGATAGAACTCGACACCGCGCGGCTGTTAGCGGAAAGCATCGAAAAATTATTACAGGATGCCGGACAAGACGCCGCCCTGAAAGAATGGCTGGGCGTGCTGGTCAAAAGGCGTATTGAAGACGGCCGGAATTGGGACCCTCGCATGGATTTAGCAAGTATCGGCGAGGAAGTATTTAAGGAATCGTTTCACCGGCTCGGCCAGGAATTTCAGGAAAAGTTGAAAGATAAAAAATTCCTGACAACGTATGTGAAGGCCTTGCAAAAAATAATCGACGATTTTGAAAAAGCTATGGAAACATACGGCATTGCCGCCTTACAAATGATAGAAAAAGAAGGGTTGTGCGCCGACGATTTTAAAAATAAAAAACGCAGTTTCGTTGCTTATTTCAACAAGATTAAAGCGGGCGAATATGAGCCGGGCGCAAATGCACTAAAAGCGCAAAACGATATTGAACAGTGGTACGGCTCCGACGGCACAAAGCATGCACAAATCGGCCGTGTTTACGCGGCGTTAAACCAATGTTTGACACAAGCCATCGGGCATTATGAAAAAAAATTAACGGAATACCATACGGCGCAACAGATATTGCAAAACATATACAGCATGGGGCTGCTGGCCGATATTGCAAACAACGTCGCCACCTTCTCGGCAGCGGAAAATGTGATGACGATCAGCGATTCGTTATACTTGTTGTTCAAGCTGGTCAATGGGAATGACACGCCGTTTATTTACGAAAAGACGGGCGCATTTTTTCGTTCCTTCATGCTCGATGAGTTTCAGGACACTTCGGATATGCAGTGGAACAGCCTGAAGCCTTTACTGGAAAACGGATTGGCCGAAGGCGGAAATGCGTTGGTTGTAGGCGATGTGAAGCAATCTATTTACCGGTGGCGGAACGGCGATTGGCGCATTTTAGCGTATGGCCTCGACCGTGATTTCGGCACTTTTGTTCCCACGCATCTTGTGTTGGACACCAATTGGCGCAGCACACAAACCATAGTAAACACGAACAACGAACTGTTCGGCAAGTTGCCGCAACTGCTCCAACAACGGCTTGTAAACGCTTTTGAAGACGCCGGGTTTAACGACGAACAGTTAAGCCACGCCGTCACGGAAGCGTACAAAAACACCGTGCAGCACACGGCACGCCAAGACTTGGAAGGCTATGTGCGCATGGAGATACTCGACCACAAAGCAGAAATACCGGCCCCCGAAAAAACATTGGAGAAAACCCGGGAATTGGTGAAGGAACTGCGAAGCCGGGGCTACAAATTATCGGACATCGGCATACTTGTACGCAAAAATACGGAAGGGGAAGCCATTGCAAACGCTTTGTTGGAAGACGGCGTACCGGTTATCTCGCAAGACTCGCTGTTTCTCGCCCATTCTCCGGCGGTGCAATTCATCACGGGGCTGCTGCACCAAGCCATACACAGTGACGACACCATTAACCGGAAGTGCATAGAAAATTTTCTTGCCCAAAAAAACATGCCCGTCCTTCCCGATTTTGAAACATGGCTTACCGGCCTTGCAGAACAACCTCCGGCAGAAGCGGTGGAAGCCATTATCGAACGGTTTAAATTGAATGAACTAACGGAAGAAATGCCTTTTGTGCAAGAGTTGCACGATTTAATATTGACTTACGGAGCTAAGGAAACAGGCGACATCTACTCGTTTATGGCATGGTGGAACGAAAAAGGAGAAAAGCAAACGCTAACCATTGCCGGCGAACAAGACGCCGTGCGTATTCTCACCATTCACAAATCAAAAGGGCTACAATTCAGGGTGGTGATCATACCTTTTTGCTCGTGGCCTATGGAGCCAAAAACAAACATGTTACTGTGGGCGAAATCGGACAAAGCGCCTTTTAACAACCTCCCCTGCCTGCCGCTAAATTACACCAAGGAGTTGGCAAAAACATGTTTTCGCGCCGACTATTTTACCGAAAAAACGCAGGCTTACATCGACAACCTGAACTTGCTTTATGTGGCGTTCACACGTGCGGAAGAAGAGTTGCATGTGTTTGCTTTCAAACCGAGAAACAACAATTATTCGGTAGCAGACTTGTTGGAAGACGGATTGGAAACTACTTGCTTTGAAGCAGGGCAACGGCTTTCGACCGTTGCCACAAACCATGCGGAAAAAGGAAAAACCATCACACTGCAACAATATCCGTGCTATCCTTACATCAACCGTTTGCGCCTGAAATACCGGGAAGAAAAGTACGACGAAGAAACCGGCGCAAGCATGCGCGATTACGGAATATTGATGCACCGCGCTTTTTCGGAAATGAAAACAGCCGGCGACCTGGATCAAGCCATTCATTCCCTTATATTACAAGGATTTATAACCGATAATGAGCGCACAACAAGCGATTTGCGACAAAAAATGGAAGAGGCCATGAAACATCCCGATGCCGTGTCGTGGTTCGATGGCTCGTGGGAAATATACACCGAAGCCGACATTTTGTTGCCCAACACCGGTGGCGCCTTGCAGCAACTACGCCCCGACCGGGTAATGATAAAAGACGGAAAGGTAGTGGTAGTGGATTATAAATTCGGAGAACTCGAACAAGCCGATTATGAAACGCAGGTAAAAAAATACATTAGTTGCCTGAAAGACACAGGATATAGCCAGGTGGAAGGATATTTATGGTATGTGAGCAAAAGTAAGGTATATCCGGTATTTTCATAACGCGCTAAAAATCAATAATAAAGAAAGTGAAAAAAAACTCTTTAATATTTTTTAAGAATTTTATTGCATACTGGAGATAGTATTTTATAGCATTTCTGCTAAAAAAATACTACCTTTGACTTTTTAAGGCTACAGGAAAAAGAATCAATAATGCAGGGAAGTTTACTAAAAAAATGGTTTTTATGTGCTGTTGTCTCGGGATGCGGCTGCGTTGCTGCGTTTGCACAGCAAGACATGCAGTACACGCAATATCTGTTTAATTATCTTGCAGTAAATCCTGCGTATGCGGGATACAAAGAGGCTACTACTTTACA
>JAITQQ010000101.1 GCA_031288855.1 Prevotellaceae bacterium | reverse complement strand
CAGCAATTCAACCGATTTATAGAATATTTCCGCGCCTTCGAGCTGAAGCAGGATTTTCCCTTCGGATACCGAAAGATTGGTGGCTTCATTGACTTTGTGCCCATTTACATAATGCTCCGACGTGTTGTCCATACAAATAATTTCAATGGTGTTCCATTCCGGCGCGGGCTTTTCAAAATTCGCCGTGCGCACCACCCGGCCAAGTTGCCCTTCGGGGCGGGTATTCGGGGAATCGAGCGTAGTTCCGCCCACTAAATAATAATCGCCGCAGTCGTTTTCCTGCACCTGACATTCGACGGAAAGCGGCCACACATTGTCTGCTGCCGTGTCGGGAAAATGGTACAGTATGCCGCTGTCGCGCGGGGCATTTTCACGAGGCGCATATTTCTTCTCGCCCCAACGGAACACCACGCGCAGGTAATAGTTCTTGTACGTTCCGTTCGTGCAGAGGTAACCCATGTTTTCTCCGGCAAAATGCAGCACGCCGCCTTCCACCGAAAATGCTTTTTCAACGTCGTTGTTTTTGCCATACGTTTGGGTGTAGGTGTACCAGCCCGTCAAATCTTTCCCGTTAAATAAGGGTAGAAGTTGAGCCGTGCCATCGTTTATTTTCGTAAACGAGGCTTTGTCCTCGTGCTCCGTCAAAAGCGCAGGAAGCGCTTGCTTATGCTCTGCGCACGAAGCAGCCAGCATACTTAAAAGTAGTGTTGCACTAAAAATACGGGTCTTTTTCATAATATTTGGTGTTTTTTTACAAAGGTAATGAACTTTTTATAAATTTTGTCAATAATACAAGGTTATTGTAAGTTAAACATTGCCTTTTGCTTTTGTGCTATTACAGGACAAATGGCTATTGTGGCTCTGACATGGTCAAGTTCTTTTTCCGGCATTTGCCCTAATAAATTTCCGGCATTACTTTTAATACAGGAAATAAAATCTTTTATTTCGTGAATAAGTAGTTTTGAGCAATCCACATATGAGTCATGTTCTAAAAACAAATTTTCCTTTTTTGTGATGTGAAAGTGATAGACGCGAAGAGACGCGGGTATGCAATTGGTATTAAGGTTGGAATTTATACGTACGGAAGCCGTCAATAGCTTATTATCGCTAATTCCAACAATCAGATGCCATTTTTCTTTTTTAGCAATTTTATCATATATTTTAATTACTGACCCAATGGTTATGTTTCGTTCTGCAAAACCTTGTTTTAGATTTTCAGGGAGAGCATCGGCCAGTAATTGTCCCATAAGGCTATGCTAATGCAAAATGATAATCGCTGATACATTCTTTGATATAGGCAATAAAGTCATCGGATGCTCCTGCTTCCTTGGCAATATCTTCAATTTGCAGGCGTGACAATCCTTTTTCTGCAGCATTTGTCCACGCTAATTTATGGGATTTTTTACACAGTGTTTTAAAATCAAGTCTTCCATTTTCGGTTATTGAATCATCTAAACACGTTATGTCCGATTGTGATAATTCATCCATGTCGGGTTCAGCAGTAGATAATATGCTCCTATACCCGTTAGCCGACGACAAGGTTAATTTTTCGGAAAATAACCTATACTTTGTTTTAGGGTTGTTAATTGTTTTAACTGCATCATAAATAGTAGAAGGAACGGGGCCAAACTCCATAGGCGCGTATTCATCGCCTACAATAGTTCTTCCGTACGTAACGAGATGTTTTTGGTCTGCGAAGTAAAGTATCTTTGCCAACTTGTACATATCGACTTTCCCGCCGAGCTTTTTTACTATATATAAAACAGCGGCAATAGCCTTTTCTTCATCAAATGGAATGTTGTTCATAAAAAACTCTTTTAAGTGGAAAGGTTCATTATTTTAACTTTACAATACAAACATAAGGATAAAACTTGAAATTGCCAAAATTATTCAAGTTAATTTATTGTCCACGTTGTTCCCTCTTTCGTGTCTTTTACCACAATGCCCAATTTTACTAATTCGTCACGGATTTTGTCGCTGGTGGCGAAATCCTTGTTGGCTTTGGCGGCGGCGCGCACGTCGAGAACCATGCTGATGACGCCGTCGAGCAAGGCGTTGTTGCCTGTTGCCTGTTGGTCATCGCGCAGGCCGAGCACGCCGAAAACAACGTCGTCGAACAAGCGTTGCAATTGTTCCACTGCCGTTTTGCCCAACGTTTCTTTCCTGTCGTTGGCGGCGTTAATCAGCCGCACGGCGTCGAACAAATGGGCGATGGCCACAGGCGTGTTGAGGTCGTCGTCTAAGGCCGCAACTATTTTGTTCGTTAGCTCGTTCACTTCGGCGGTATTTCCTTCCGTTTCCGGAAGCGGTAACTTTTCTAAAGTTTTGGCGGCTTCGAGCAAGCGCTTCAACCCTTTCTCGGCGGCCTGCAACGCTTCATTGCTAAAATCGAGCGTGCTGCGGTAGTGCGCCTGCAAGATGAAAAACCGCACCGTCATGGGCGTGTAGGCCTGTGTCAGCAAGGCGTGCTTGCCGGCAAAAAATTCCTCCAGCAGAATGGAGTTCCCCAACGATTTCCCCATCTTCTGCCCGTTGATGGTAATCATGTTGTTGTGCATCCAGTAGCGGCAGGGCGAGTTGCCGTTGGCAATTTGCGACTGCGCAATTTCCGACTCGTGGTGCGGGAACAGCAAGTCCATGCCGCCGCCATGAATATCGAAA
>JAITQQ010000085.1 GCA_031288855.1 Prevotellaceae bacterium | reverse complement strand
GTGGTCAAATTCGACCACTTTAAAATCCGGGTTATACATTTCTTCCCATGTCCCCAAAAACTCAAGTGTTGTACGCGTACGTATCCAGTTTTTAATAATATCCGCCGCTCTTGCTTGTCATTCTTTGGCGTTGGCTATGTCGGTAAGACAAAGGTAATCTTCTTTATCTTTCTGTACTACGGTTATTTGTGTTCCCCATACCGTTATAATTCCTTTCTTGCTCATAGCTGTTTCTTTTAAGTGGTGGTATCGTTATTGAGCACAAAGATAGAAATTAATTTGTAATTCCTGCTACAGCTTGCGTTTCACTTCCACTATTTCGTAGGCTTCCACAAAGTCGCCTACTTTAATATCGTTAAAGTTTTCGATGTTTAGCCCGCAATCGTAGCCGCTCGACACTTCTTTCACGTCGTCTTTAAACCGTTTGAGCGACCCGAGGTGGCCGGTGTAAATCACAATGCCGTCACGGATGATACGCACTTTCGAGTTGCGGGTAATTTTTCCTTCCTTTACCATACATCCGGCAACCGTTCCCACTTTTGAAATTTTGAATATCTCGCGCACTTCTACCGTAGCCGTAATGTCTTCTTTCTGTTCGGGGGCAAGCATGCCTTCAATACCGTCTCTCACTTCGTTGATGGCGTCGTAGATGATAGAGTAGAGGCGTATTTCTATTTCTTCCTGCTCGGCCAGCTTGCGTGCGCCGGTTGACGGCCTTACCTGGAAGCCCACAATAATGGCGTTGGATGCGGCCGCCAGCAGTACGTCTGATTCGGAAATAGCGCCCACCGCTTTGTGAATTACGTTGACGTGTACTTCTTCTGTCGATAGTTTGAGCAGTGAATCCGACAGCGCTTCAATCGAGCCGTCCACGTCGCCTTTCACGATAATGTTAAGTTCTTTGAAATTGCCGATGGCGATGCGCCGGCCGATTTCTTCGAGGGTAATGTGTTTCCTCGCCTTGATGCCCTGCATGCGCAGCAATTGTTCGCGCTTGTTGGCTATTTCGCGGGCTTCCTTTTCGTCATCCATGATGTTGAACGTTTCGCCCGCTGTGGGAGCGCCGTTCAATCCGAGCACCAGCACAGGCGTTGACGGGCCTGCACTTGTTACGCGCTGCCCGCGTTCGTTGAACATGGCTTTGACGTGCCCGGTGTAGCTTCCGCTCAATATCAAATCGCCTATTTTCAGCGTGCCGCCTTGTATCAGAATGGTAGCAACGTATCCACGCCCTTTGTCGAGTGACGATTCAATCACGGTGCCATGCGCATTCTTATCGGGATTTGCTTTGAGCTCAAGCAAATCGGCTTCAAGCAATACTTTTTCCAATAACTTGTCAATGTTAGTGCCGTGTTTGGCGTCAATTTCCTGACATTGGTATTTTCCGCCCCAATCTTCCACCAAGTAATTCATGTTGGCCAACTGTTCGCGTATCTTCTCAGGATTTGCGCCGTTCTTGTCGATTTTACTGATGGCAAAAACCATAGGCACATTCGCAGCCACAGCGTGGTTAATGGCTTCTATGGTTTGCGGCATCACCGCATCGTCGGCAGCGATGATGATAATAGCCACGTCGGTTATTTTGGCGCCGCGTGCACGCATGGCAGTGAACGCTTCGTGACCCGGCGTATCAAGGAAAGTAATGCGCCGCTCATCGGGCAGCTTCACATTGTAGGCGCCGATGTGTTGGGTGATGCCTCCGGCTTCTCCGGCAATCACATTCGATTTGCGGATGTAGTCGAGCAATGAGGTTTTTCCGTGGTCCACGTGTCCCATAACGGTTACAATGGGCGGGCGGGGTTTCAAATCTTCGGGATTGTCTTCTTCCGGCTTTACGGCGTCTTGCAGGTCAACCGTGACGAATTCAACGGTGAAGCCGAATTCTTCGGCCACCACCACCAGCGCTTCCGCATCCAACCGCTGGTTGATGGATACCATCAATCCAAGATTCATGCAGGCCTCAATGACTTTAACGGCCGGCACGTTCATCATAACGGCCAGCTCATTCACCGTCACAAATTCGGTGAGTTTAAGTACGGTGCTTTCCTGCTCTTGGCGTTCCTGTTCTTCTGTTAAGCGTTGGCTTACTATGTCGCGTTTTTCACGGCGGTATTTTGAACTTTTTGTTTTTCCCTTCCCTTCAACCATCCGTGCGTAGGTCTCCTTAATTTGGCGGTGTACCGCATCTTCATCCACTTCCTTATGCACCGGCTTAAACTTGTTGTCTTTTTTCTTCGACGTTTTGTCGGCGCTTGTTCTTTGTTTTTCCTTATTGAGGTCAATGCGCTCTTTGCCGTCTTTCTTGATGCGTTCGCGTTTTTTCTTATGGCCGGCATTGCTCTCGGTTTTCTTCTTTTCAAATTGTGTGAGGTCGATTTTATGCCCTTCAACAATCTTTGGCCCCGCAAGCTTTTCTATGCGGGTTTCGATGTGTTCAATAACAACGGGCGCCTCTTCTGCTGCCTTGGGAACATCGGCTTCCGCCTCAGGCGCAACCACATTTTTGGGTGGAAGTTCCGGCGCAACTTCGGGTTTCGCTTTTTCTTTCTTGGCCTTCGGCTCTTTTTTCGGTTTTTCTACCTTCTTCTTATCGGGACGTGTTTTGGTATTAATGGCGGCGAGGTCTATCTTGTCAATTATTTTTACCTTGCCTATTGTTTCGGGCGGCGTTTCTTTTACCGGCTCAACGACGTCAATTTGTGGTGTGGCCTCTTTGTTCTTTTCCGGCGCTTCTTCTACTTCTTTTTCCTCTTTTATTTCCGGCGTCTTTTTGGGCTCTTCCGGGGTTTTCTCCACTGTTTTTGTAACAGGCCATTCCACTTGCGTGGTTTTGATAATGATTTCTTTTTCCTCCTCTTCTTCCTTCTTTTTATTCTTGATGTCTTCAATAGAAATAGCTTCGGGCTTTTCCTTCACTTTCAGAATAACCTTCTTAGACTCCTCTTTCAGCGTCACCTCTTTGTCAAATTCTATCTGGGCCAACCTGTATTCTTCGGCCGAGATTTTGGCATTTGGCGAAGCTTCCACTTCGAAGCCTTTTTTCTTAAGAAATTCCACCAGCGTGCTAATGCCGATGTTGAATTCCTTAACAACTTTATTTATTCTGATTGTTTCACTCATTATAAAACTACTTGCAAAAATATATGACTACTATTCTTCAAATTCGGCTTTCAATACTCTTATCACCTCATTCACGGTTTCCTCTTCGAGGTCGGCGCGTTTCATCAGTTCGGCAGGTACGATAGAAAGCACACTCTTTGCGGTGTCGCAGCCAATACGCTTGAGCGATTCGATTACCCATCCTTCTATTTCGTCGGTAAATTCATCCAGCCTGACGTCTTCTTCCTCTTCCTCAATTTCGCGATATACATCTATTTCGTATCCCACCAAATGCCCGGCCAGCTTGATGTTTAACCCGCCCTTGCCGATGGCTGCCGACACTTCGTTGGGTTTAAGGAACACGCCTATCCGTTTGGTGTTTTCATGAATTTTTACGGATGAAATTTTTGCGGGGCTTAAAGCGCGTTGCACCAACAGTTGCACGTTGCCTGTCCAATTGATGATGTCGATATTTTCGTTGCGCAATTCCCTCACGATACCGTGGATGCGCGAGCCTTTCACGCCCACGCAAGCGCCTACCGGGTCGATGCGGTCGTCATAAGATTCTACGGCCACCTTAGCGCGCTCTCCGGGTTGGCGGACTATTTTCTTGATGGTAATCAACCCATCGAAAATTTCAGGCACTTCCTGTTCAAATAAACGTTCCAGGAACGTATTTGCCGTGCGCGAAAGAATGATAACCGGCGAATTGTTTTTCATTTCCACCTTGGCCACTACCGCGCGCACCGTATCGCCTTTACGGAAAAAGTCGGAAGGAATTTGTTCGGTTTTCGGCAACACCAATTCGTTGCCTTCGTCGTCGAGCACCAGCACTTCTTTTTTCCAAGCCTGATACACTTCGCCTACAATAATTTCACCTACACGTTCTTTATATTTATTAAACAAATTGGCTTTTTCGATGTCCATAATACGCCCGGCAAGGTTTTGCCGCAGGGCCAGAATACCGCGCCGCCCAAAGCTTTCGAGTTTCACTTCTTCGGCCACTTCTTCGTCAAGCTCATACGAGTCGTCGATTTTTTTGGCGTCTTTCAACGAAATTTGCAATTGCGGGTCTTCAACAACTTCCACCACCGTGCGGTTATGCCATATTTCAAAGTCGCCCTTGTCAATGTTGATGATAATATCGAAATTATCGGCGCTGCCATACATTCTCGCAAGCAAGTTGCGAAACACATCTTCCAGCACGCTCATCATGGTGGGGCGGTCGATATTTTTCAATTCCTTAAATTCCGCAAAAGTGGCTATTAAATTTAAACCTTCCATGGTATTCTTTATAGTTTTAAAAATTTATTACAGGTTTTGTTGTTTTTATATCGTTTAAAGTATAAGTTTCTGTTATCGTAACCGGTTTTTTGCGTTTATCGCCCGGTTGTTTTTTCATTTCGGTATATTCCAAAGTCACACTTTCGGCGTCGGCTGCCGTGAGGGTGGCATTGATTTTCTTTCCTTTTTTGAACAGCACCTCCACCGTTTTGCCGATGTATTTCAAATATTGCGGCAGCACCTGAAACGGCAGGTCGAGCCCCGCCGACGATACGGTGAGCTCAAAATCTTCCACGTCGCGGTCAAGGCGGCCCTCAATAACCCGGCTAAGGGCTGCGCATTGATCCAAATCAACCCCCGCCGGGCTGTCGATCAGTACCTCAATGCAATTGTCTTTAGACACCTTTACGGCCACCGGAAAAAGATCGCTGTTTGCCGTGTAGTCTTCCACAATTTTTTGTATATCAGATGCTTTGATCATGCATTTTATATTAAAGAAGGGGACGTCACGTCCCCTTAACCACTCACAATCACGTAGAATTGCAGTGCAAAGATAAATGTTTTTATTTTAACCTGCAAATTTTTTTTAAAGAAAATTTAACTTTTCATGATAAAATCGTACCTTTACAATATGATTCCGAAGAAGAAAATTGTAAATGACCCCATACATGGGTTTATTGATATACCGGCCGGAATAGTCTATGACCTTTTGGAACATCCGTGGATGCAGCGTTTGCGGGACATCAAGCAACTCGGATTAAGCCACCTGGTATATCCCGGCGCTTGTCATTCGCGGCTGGGGCACGCGCTGGGCGCCATGCACCTGATGAAAGAAGCCATCCTGTCGTTGCGTGCGAAAGGGCACGACATTACGGATGATGAAATGGAGGCAGCCCTGTGCGCCATCCTGCTGCACGACATCGGGCACGGGCCTTTTAGCCATACGCTCGAAAGCGCCATCGTGGAAAAAGTACACCACGAACAACTTTCGTTGTTATTCATGAAACACCTGAACGAACAGTTTGACGGGCGGCTCGGCAAAGCGATTGAAATTTTTGAAGGAAAACACAAAAAACGCTTTTTGCACCAATTGGTGTCGGGGCAACTGGATGTGGACCGTTTGGATTATTTGCTGCGTGACAGTTTTTTTTCGGGCGTAATCGAAGGAATGATCGGCGTGGAACGCATCCTCAAAATGCTTGATGTGGTTGACGACGAACTGGTGGTGGAAGCGAAAGGTATTTATTCGGTAGAAAAATTTTTAATCTCGCGCCGGCTCATGTATTGGCAGGTTTACCTGCATAAGACGGTGATTGCGGCCGACCGGCTGTTGCTGGAAATTTTATCGCGTGCGCGCAGCTTGATGCACGAGCGTGTGCAGGTGTTTGCGTCGCCGGCGTTGGCGTATTTTCTGAAAGAATTGCCGGCACTGCACGATTTTGAATCGGGCGAAGCCTTGCGCCTGTTTGCCTTGCTCGACGACAGCGATATTGATTGTGCAATAAAAGTGTGGATGCAGCATGAAGACAAAACGTTGTCGGATTTGTCGAGAATGCTTATACACCGCCGCTTGCCGAATATCGAATTGCGCGGCCATCCTTTTGAAGAAGACGATTTGAAAAAAGCCGGCCCGGTGGTTTGGTGCGGCGAAATTTCAAATAAGGGATACGAAGGCGGAGTGGAAAAAATAAAAATCAGGATGCACGGCGGTGCGCTTCGTGATATTTATGAAGTGTCGGACATGCTGAATTCACAGGCGTTTTCGAAAGTAACGAAAAAATATTATCTTTGTTATCCTAAGGAATAAGGAAAATATTCATTATTAAAAAACATAAGTGATGCAATTTACAGCAGCGGTTTTAGCCGATTATTTACATGGCGAAGTAGAAGGAAATCCGGAGGCGGTAGTGTCCACCATAGCCCGCATTGAACAAGGGCGCCCCGGCGCGTTGTGTTTTTTAGCCAATCCGAAATACGAGCAGTATCTTTACACTACGGCGGCTTCCATTGTGTTGGTCAACCGTAGTTTTACCGTGAAACAACAGGTGTCGGCTACGCTCATCCGTGTGGATAACGCTTACGAAGCGATTGCGTCTTTGCTCGATTTGTATAATTCGATGAAAACGCTGAACAAGAAAGGGCGTTCGTGGCGGGCGCATGTGTCTTGGAGCGCCAAGTTGGGGCGAAACGTGTGGGTAGGGCAATTCGCTTATGTGGGGCGGAAAACGAAGGTGGGCAGCCATACGAAAATATTTCCGCATGTATATCTTGGCGACCACGTTACCATCGGCGAAAACTGCATTATTTATCCGGGCGCACGCATTTATTCGGGATGTAAAGTAGGCAACAATTGTATTATTCACGCCAATGCCGTTGTCGGGTCGGATGGGTTTGGATTCGCGCCTACTGCCGCCGGCACGTACAAAAAAATTCCGCAAATAGGACATGTGGTCATTGAAGATGACGTGGAAATCGGCGCCAATACGGTCATTGACCGCGCCACGATGGACGCCACGATAGTCCGTAAAGGCGTGAAGTTGGATAACCTGATTCAGATTGCCCACAATGTGGAAATTGGCGAGCATACGGTGATTGCTGCGCAAACCGGCATTGCCGGCTCTACGAAAATCGGGAAACATTGTGTGTTGGCCGGGCAGGTAGGCGTGGCCGGGCATCTTAAAATAGCCGACCGGACTACGCTTGGGGCGCAGTGCGGCATAAATTCCAGTGTTAAAAAAGAAGATGAGGTGCTGTTGGGCTCGCCGGGTATTTATTACCGCGACTACTTTAAAAGCTATGCCCTGTTCCGCCGCTTGCCCGAAATTGCAAAGCAACTGGATGCGTTAAGCAAAAAATAAATGGGCATAATTTACTTTTATAACACTTTTTAACAACTTTATATTTGGAATTAAAAAAATTGTGTTTATATTTGCAGCGTGAGATGTTGTTTACGTTCTTTTTAATTACTTGTTGGCGCTTGCTTTTAGTACCTGGAATTAAGAAACTATCGAATTTCTGAATATCTGATATAGGGAATAGAGTTAGCGCCCACGCTTTTCTTTTTTACAACCCAATTTATTAATATTGCTAAAAAACAAGTGTGGGCCTAATTTATTTATCAGATTGGTTTCGATAGACCACTTAATTTAAGTAAATTATCTACGGGCTCGCGCTACATATTTAATTAACAATTAAGAATTAATAATTAAAAATGATTTTTATTCATAATTCTTAATTTGTGATTAAATTATTTTTTTTGTGTTGCAATGTTTTTTTGCGATGTGTTGTTTTATTGTATATATGAAATTAATGATTAATGGTTAGTGATTAATGGTTAATGAAAACAAAGCGTAAAGCGACAAAAACAGACAATAGAACCTAGACGTTCAGATAATAGACAAATAATAAAATAACGTGCTAATGAAAAAAATTCTTAATTCTTAACTCACAAAGGGCTGCTGATTTAATTAGTTCTTCTTTCTTATATCATCTGTTGTAGGTTGGCGGCCCTTTTCTTTACCGGGGAACGGAAAACGGTTAACGGAAAATGAATGTGATAATAGGCTAATAAATTTTTAAATATGAATATCTGTAATAATAATCAGCACTATTTTCGGCATCCCGGAGGGATGCATC
>JAITQQ010000028.1 GCA_031288855.1 Prevotellaceae bacterium | reverse complement strand
CCGAAGTTTATCCGTCCCATGTTCTCTACCAGAATTTCCAACGTACTGTTGAACGGAATATCTATTTCCATCGTGTAGTTCTTGAAATAGCGGTTCAGTTCGCCGGCTTTTACGCCGTTCACGTAAACCATCGCATAGTCCCGCAAACCTTCAATTTCCAGTTTCCCGCTGATGGGTTGGGTGAAGTGCCTTTTGTATAAGATATAGCCGTGCCCCTGTTTCATTTGTTCGAATGTTAATGGCTTGTCGTTTTGTATCGGTTTCTGCGCCCCGATTATCTCCAGCATATCTGCAACTTTAGTCAGTTTGATGGGAGGTATTTCTATCACCGGCGTAGCGGGCGGGGCTTCGGGAACAGGATAGTTGACGTATTTTTTAATGACATTACGTATCGAATCGTATTTGGGCGTTGTCCATCCGGCTTCACTGACAGGAGCGTCGTAGTCATAACTCGTCATATCGGGCTGTATGTCGTGATTTTTATCATAGTTAGCGCCTGTGGTAAACCCGAAGTTGGTGCCTCCATGCACCATGTAATAATTAATCGACACATTGTTTTGAAGGTATTTCTCCGTTTGGCGGGCGACTCTTCTGGCACTCACCAATGGGAATGGTTCAGCCCAATGGTCGAGCCAGCCGGGATAAAATTCGGCGACCATATAAGGGCCTTGTCCGCCGTTATATTCATTTACCGCCTTTTTCAGATTTTCGATATTGCTTTCTCCGTTGGCTGTCGGCAACGCGCCGGGGGTAGCTCCGCCTTCGAAAAGCCAACTGCCGTCAGAGGTAAACATCGGAACTTCAAAGCCTGCATCTTTCAATTGTTGCACAATCTTTGCATTGTAAGCCCGGTGTTCCGCCAAAGGAATGTCTTTGCGTTGCGACACATACGAGCCGAACTCATTTTCGGCTTGCACCATAATAATCGGCCCGCCTTTGGTTATTTGCAGTTGCCCGACTTCCTGATACAGCCTGTTTATATAGAGACCGGTGTATTTGAGGAACTGCTCGTTATCCCTCCGGAGTTCCAGGCCTTCCACATTTTGCAGCCACCAGGGATATCCTCCGAATTCCCATTCGGCACAGACGTATGGGCCGGGACGGAGGATGACCATCAGCCCTTCTTCTCCCGCGATTTTTATATATTCGGACAAATTTTTGTCGCCTGTAAAATCCCATTTGCCGGGCTCCGGTTCATGGGCATTCCAGAACACATAAGTGGCAACGGCATTCAATCCCATTGCTTTTAGCATCTGCATTCTGTGCCGCCAATACTGATGCGGGATACGCGGGTAATGCATTTCTCCGGAAATAATCCTTATGGCTTTGCCGTCATAAACGAATTCCCCGCCTTTTATTTCAAAACTGTGTTTTTGCGCCTGCACACACAACGGCAGGAAAAACATCGATATTAGAACAGTCAAATAAATTTTTTTTATCATAATCTTCCACTTTTTATTAAAAAAAAATCATGCAAACAAAAATAAACTGAATCCCATTACGGCCATGCCGGTTACCAAGCCGGCAATGGAGATGTGGTGTTCGCCATATTTTTCGGCCGAAGGCAACAGTTCATCCAAAGAAATAAACACCATGATGCCGGAAACAACGGCTAAAATAATGCCGTTGACGGATGATGTCCAGAATGGCATCAGAAACAGATAGGCAATCAGTGCGCCTGTCGGCTCTGCCAGGCCGGAGAGGAAGGAATAGACAAAGGCTTTTTTCCGGTTGCCCGTACTGTGGTAAATAGGTACGGAAATGGCTATCCCTTCCGGAATGTTGTGGATGGCGATGGCAATACTAATCGGGATAGCAACCTCTAAGCTTCCCAGCGCCGTAGTGAAAGTGGCAATTCCTTCGGGGAAATTGTGAATGGCAATGGAAAGCGCCACAATGAAACCGACGCGGTGCAAAGGGTCTTTCTTGTTCATGTCTTCCACTCCGTGTATTTCGTGCGGGTTGCCGGATTCAGGTACCAGAAAGTCGATTAACGTAATCAGCCCCATGCCTCCCAAAAAGGCAAGGAGCAGGTATAGAATGCCCATTCGATCTCCAAACACGGAAACAAGTTCGTCTTTGGCCGAAGGCATCATTTCCATGAATGAAACATAAATCATCACGCCGGCGGAGAGCCCGAGTGAAAAACACAGGAACTTTTTATTTGTCTTGTGGGCGACGAATGCAATTAAACTCCCAATGCCGGTAGAAAGGCCTGCCAGCGCGGTCAGTATGAAAGCCGTTAGTACGGTTGAGGCGTCCATTTCCCGCCGAAATTATTTCGACGTCTTGGTAATGTTTTCGCGCATATCGGTATCGGCTTGTATGTTGCGCATTTTGTAATAATCCATAATGCCAAGGTTTCCGTTGCGGAATGCTTCTGCAATGGCCATGGGAATTTGCGCTTCGGCTTCAATCACTTTGGCGCGCGCTTCTTGTGCTTTGGCTTTCATCTCCTGTTCGGTGGCTACGGCCATGGCGCGTTTTTCTTCGGCACGTGCCTGTGCGATGTTTTTATCGGCGTTGGCTTGGTCCATTTGCAGCACAGCGCCAATGTTGCGTCCGATGTCGATGTCGGCAATGTCGATAGAGAGAATTTCAAACGCTGTGCCGGCGTCCAAGCCTTTGTTGAGCACCACGCGTGAAATAGAATCGGGATTTTCCAATACGCTCTCATGCGAGTCGGCCGAGCCGATACTTGATACGATACCTTCGCCTACGCGCGCCAGGATGGTTTCTTCGCCGGCCCCGCCAACCAATTGTTTGATGTTGGCGCGTACCGTTACCCGCGCTTTTGCAATAAGCTGAATGCCGTTTTTCGCTACAGCCGTTACAGGCGGCGTGTTGATTACTTTCGGGTTCACCGACATTTGCACGGCTTCAAATACGTCGCGCCCCGCCAGGTCAATGGCAGCGGCCATTTTGAAATCGAGCGAGATGTTTGCCTTGTCAGCCGAAATGAGTGCGTTCACTACTTTCGGCACATGCCCTTTGGCCAGATAGTGGGCTTCCAACGCGTTGGCGTCTAATTTCAACCCGGCTTTTGTGCCTGTAATCATGGCCATGACAATGGTGCTTGGCGGCACTTTCCGCCAACGCATGAGCACCAATTGCAGCAACGAGATGCGCACGCCCGAAATTAACGCTTGAAACCACAGGGTAATGGGGAAGAAGTACATCAGGATAAAAAATCCGACTATTGCTACGGCTGCCCAAATGAAAAATGTTGTATCCATAATTTATATGTCTTTTGTTTTTACTATAATTTTTGTTCCGTCTATTTTTACAACTTCCACCGTTTGCCCGGTGTTGATAATTCCTTCGCGTGAAGTGGCTTCCACATCCACATTGTTTATGCGTACTTTTCCCATGGGGGCAAGGCGTGTGAGCGCTATGCCGCAGTCGCCTGTTTTGAGGCCTTTTTGTTCGGGCAACACATCTACTTTGTCGTCGATATTTGTTTTGAGCGAAAGCCTATTCCACGTCTTGGAACGCATGATGACCCACAATGCGATGCCGCAGCTTGCGAGCGACGAAAATAAGGTGAGGTGTCCGGCTGTTGTGCCGAGCGTGGTGTATGACAACACCACGCCGCCAATCAATGCGGCGATGCCAAGAATGCCTGTGATGCCGAAGCCCGGAATGACAAGCAGCTCGAGCAACAGCAGCATAATGCCGATAATGATTAATGTAATGATAAGCCCCATTGCGGAAAGGTTATTTTGTCAAAGATAACAATAATATTGTTTTAATCAAAATTTAAGCGAGTTCAAATTGTATATTTTCTTTTTCAAAGAATGCCAATACATCCGGAGTCAACGTAATCCGGTGCGTGCGCGAAAATGTTTCTACCGATACACTATTCTGTGTGTCAATAAATTTTATGCGCAGTTCCGTCTTTCCTTTTTCTTCTTTATTTGCTTCTACCTGTGTGACGAGTTCCTGTGCAAAAGAAGACGTGAGTTCCGTAACCGGAAGCAACAGGGTAATGGCTTTCACCTCATCCTTTACATTGTCGAGCAACTGGATTGACCTGATGCGTGCTTCCCATTCTTCAGGCCGCGTGTCGTTTTCGCCCCGCCAACGCTTTTGCATGATGCAGCGCACCAACACGAAAATTCCTGCGTTGGTAAAGTAGTTGAGATTTTCTTCAAAATCTTTTCCGAACAGCATGAATGAATGAGCGCCGGAATAATCTTCTATAGTAATGTTTCCCCAAGGCTTTCCTGTCTTTGATGTTCCGGAGCGTGTTGCTGTTACCATGCCGGCTACCGCAACCTGCCGGGATTCCATTTCGCGTAATGTTTTTTCATGGTTTTTTTGTTCTTCCGTGTCGATGTCTTCATCCATTTCCTCTACAACAGGCATCTCTTCTGTTGTTTCTTCTGCCGTTTTGTTGTTTTCATTTTTGGCAATTTGCCCTCTGTTTTTCCATACAAGAAAATCTTCGATGTCTTGTATCGTGTGTGTGGTGAAGTGTTTTACTTCAAAATGGTAGGCGTCTAAGGGATGGGCGGACAGGTACATGCCCACCAATTCTTTTTCTTGTTTCAACAGCTCCGAGAGGTTGCGCTCCGGCGCATTCATGATTTTCGGTTTTTTCTTTTCTACGGTTTGTTCGCCGCCAAACAGCGAATTGGTGTGTTGTAGTTTGTCTGTTTGCGCCTTGTTGCCGTAGCGCAGCAGGGCGTCTATGAAGAGTTCGTTTTTGGCGTCGGCCACAAAATATTGTTCACGGCTGATTTCTTTAAACCTGTCGAAAGCGCCGGCATACACCATAGCTTCCATAGATTTCCGGTTTACCGCGCTGAGGTTTACACGCTCCACAAAATCGAAGATGGACTTGAACGGCCCGTTGGTGTCGCGCTCTTCGGTAACCATGTCCACCGCATTGGCGCCAACGCCTTTGATGGCGGCTAATCCGAAGCGGATATTTCCGTCGGCGTTCACCGTGAATTTGCGGTAACTTTCGTTCACATCGGGCACCAACACGGCAATGCCCATTTGCTTACACTCGTCGATGCCTTTCGTGATTTCATCAATCTTGCCTAAGTTTGTGCTGAGCACCGCCGCCATGTATTCGGCGGGGTAGTTGGCTTTCAGGTATGCGGTTTGATAGCCTATCCAGGCATAGCACACCGAGTGCGATTTGTTGAATGCATATTCGGCGAAGTCTTCCCAATCACTCCATATTTTTTTGCATATTTTTTCGTCGTGGCCTTGCTCAGTTGCTCCTTTAATAAACTTGTCCTGCATCTTGTTGAGCTCGCTACGCAGTTTCTTGCCCATAGCTTTACGGAGTGTGTCGGCTTCTCCTTTCGTGAAGTTGGCTAACTTTTGCGACAGCAACATCACCTGTTCCTGATATACGGTAACGCCATACGTGTCGCGCAGTATTTCTTCCATTTCGGGCAAGTCATATTGAAGGGCTTTGCGCCCATATTTGCAGTCAATGAATTTTTGAATATACTGCATCGGGCCGGGGCGGTACAGCGCATTCATCGCCACAAGGTCTTCGAAACGGTTGGGGCGCAATTCGCGCAGCCACTTGCGCATGCCGTCGGATTCAAATTGAAACGTGCCTACCGAGTCGCCGCGGCTAAACAGTTCGTAAGTTTTTTCGTCGTCGAGCGGAATGGCATTGATGTCAATGTGTATGCCGTGCCGCTTCTTGATGTTTTCCACCGCTTCTTTCAATATCGACAGGGTGCTTAATCCCAGGAAGTCCATTTTCAGCATGCCTACTTCTTCGATGCACGACCCTTCGTATTGGCTGACCCACATTTCTTCCCCTGTTTTTTTGTCTTTTGCCATGCTGATGGGGATGTGTTCCATCAGGTTGTTGCGGCCTATGAGGATGGCGCACGCATGAACGCCTGTGCTGCGTATAGAGCCTTCGAGCTGTGCGGCATACTGCATCGTGTTGCAATATCTGGGGTCGGGCGATACTGCCGCATCTTTTAAATCCTGAATATGCTCAATGCAGTTTTTTATGGTCATGGGAATGGGCTTTCCCTCTTTTGTTTTTTTATCCCACCGCATGGGTATGGCTTTCGCCAAACGGTCGGATTCGGATAGCGGCAGCTTCTCTACCCGCGCCACATCGCGAATAGCCGACTTCGCAGCCATAGTGCCGAAAGTAACCACGTGCGACACGTGGTCTTTTCCGTATTTGTCTTCTACGTATTTGAATACTTTCGACCGGCCTTCGTCGTCGAAGTCAATATCCATGTCGGGCATGGAGATGCGGTCGGGGTTGAGGAAGCGCTCAAACAGCAGTCCGTATTTCAGGGGGTCGATATCGGTAATTTCCAAACAATAGGCCACCACCGAGCCGGCTGCCGAGCCGCGTCCCGGACCTACCCACACGCCCATATTCCGTGCGGCTTTGATGAAATCCCACACAATCAAAAAATAGCTTGGGAATTTCATGTGTTTCACCGTGTCGAGCTCAAAATCTATGCGCTCTTTGATGGCCGGCGTGAGTTCCGCATATCGTTTTTCAGCGCCTTCATACGTCAGGAAACGCAAATAGTCATCGGCATCGGAATAGCCCTCCGGGAGCGGAAAGTTGGGCATAATGGGTTTGTTGTCGATGTTATATGTTTCGATTTTTTCCGCTACTTCCAGTGTGTTTGCAATGGCTTCCGGAACGTCGTTAAAAATTTCCGCCATTTCTGCCTGCGTCTTCATGTACTCTTGCTTGGTGTAGCGCATGCGTTTTTCGTCGTTCAGGTCGGAGCCGGTATTCAGGCATATCAGCCGGTCGTGCGCTTCGGCTTCGTCGGCATTCACAAAGTGCACGTCGTTGGTGGCAATCACTTTTACGCCGTGTTTTTCCGCCAGCTTCAATATTCCCGCAATGGCTTCCTGCTGCTGTGGGTACACGGTGCGGTCGGCGTTGGCGGCGGCGGTTTCGTGCCGTTGTATTTCCAAATAGTAATCATCGCCGAACAGTTGTTTATACCACAACATAATTTCTTCCGCCTTTTCCGGGTTGTTTGCCAGAATAGCCTGCGGCACTTCGCCGGCCAAACAAGCCGAGCAAGCAATGAGCCCTTCGTGGTACTGTTCCAACAACTCGTGGTCGATTTTCGGCTTGTAGTAAAAACCTTCAATGTAGCCATGCGACACTAATTTCACCAAATTGTAGTATCCTGTGATGTTTTTTGCAAGCAGGATGAGGTGGTTGGCGCTCTGGTCTTCCTTGCCGCGCTTCACGTGCCGGCCTTCGGGATTTACATACACTTCGCATCCTACAATGGGTTTTATTTCGGGAAATTTTTTGGCCTGTTTCAAAAAATCTTTTACGCCGAACATGTTTCCGTGGTCGGTGATGGCCATCGCCGTTTGTCCGTCGTTCTTGGCCTTTTCGAATAAGGCGTGGATGGGCGCCGCTCCGTCGAGGATGGAATATTGGGTGTGTACGTGCAAGTGAACAAATTGCGACATGCGTGTGAAAAAGATTTATATTGGTATAATGTACAAATCTACAAAAATTAATTTGTAATTGGGGAATTCAAATTCTTTTTTTACCTTTGCCACGACATAACCGATTAACGGAGAACGGAAAATGGAGAACGGAAAACGAAAAACGGAGAATGGAAAGACAAATATCATCGGAAACCTTATGAAATCATTAACGAATAACGCTACACGAAGAATGGCCAACGCTAAATGGCCGTTCCCCGTTAACCGTTCCCCGTTAACCGCATTCATTGTTAATTATACGTTAATTTACCCCCCCCCCCCCCCCCACGAAAATTGTGTTAATCAGTTAGTTACAGCGCTATCATTATCCAAAGCTTG
>JAITQQ010000157.1 GCA_031288855.1 Prevotellaceae bacterium | reverse complement strand
GGAAATCATCGTGCTGTAAAAACCGAGATGCCCCGCAGCCCCAATATTGGCGCCGGTAAGCACATTGCCGCTGATGTAGCGCGGATTCGAAGACGTGTTGATATAACTTTGCAGGGGCGTAATGTTCGCTCCGCTGATGATGCGGAAATAGCGCGGCTTCTTTACTTCAGAGCCTACAAGCGCCACCACCTTCGACGCATCGTAAATCCCTTTAAGGAACAGGCGGCCGAGCGATACTACATGCTGCGGCTCGATAGTCCACACCATTTCTCCCTTGTTGATGGGCGAAAGGTGATGAATTTGTATGCCGACATTGCCGGCAGGGTGGGGGCCTACGAACGTGTGGGTTTCCACGCCTTTTATCTTACGGAAAATGCTGTTCGCCGACACTTGGTTGTTAAGGCTGAGGTGTATGGCGCCGCTGAGTTTGCGCAAGGCGTCAATCCCCGCCTGAAACGCTTCTCCCTCGCCGGTAAGCGCAAAATCAATGTCGGGGCCTAACGGTGCGCTGTCGAATCCCGAAATGAAAATGGCTTTCGGGTTGTCGGCGGGATTGGCGAGAATACCGTAGGGGCGCTGCTTGAGAAACGGCCATGCGCCGCTTTCAAGCATCCGTTGTATCACCTCTTCGCGCAACAGGTCTTTGATATCCTTTACAGGATGTTGTACATACTGTTGTTCGCTTGACGGCGTTACCGTTACGGATAACAATTTCCGCTTGTCGCCGCGTGAAATGCGGCTCACCGTGCCGCTTACAGGCGACACAAACCGGACATCGGGATGGTATTTATCCACAAAAAGCGGCGCGCCTGCCAATACCTGGTCTCCTTCGTTTACCGTTAACTTGGGCGTGAGCCCTTGAAAATCGTCGGGTTTTACGGCATAATCGGGCGATATGGGTATTTTCGACAATACCTTCTCCGCTTTTCCTTTCAGAGAAATATTCAGCCCCTTGCGTATGGAAATAGTAGTTGGCATTAAAATATATGTATAATAACTCACAAATATACAATTTCTGTTTCAAACTGCAAATTTTTCTTCATTGCTGATAAATTCCTAAATTTGCACATTATTTACAGCTAATGAAAAAATATTTTTTGACGGCATACTGTGTCCTTATTCTTTGTGTGACGGAAGGCCGCACACCACCGGCACCGTTCACCATTCCCCCTTCTCCGTCTTCCATTTCTCCTTCACCGTTCACCGTTCCCCCTTCTCCGTTCTCCGTAGAAGCGTGGGTTGATTCGTTGATGAATACGTTGACGCTGCGGCAACGCGTGGCGCAACTGTTTATGGTTGCTGTGAATCCCGACGCCGACGATAGCCGTTTCCAAAGGGTGGCGGAGCTGGTAGTCAAAGAACAGGTAGGAGGGGTGATTGCCATGCGGGGCAATGTAAATCTTTGGGTGTCGATGATTAATCGCCTGCAACGCTTGTCGCGCGTGCCGTTGCTCGCCGGAATTGATGGCGAATACGGCGTGGGCATGCGGTTTGACAGCGTGCATGCGTTCATGCGCCAAATGCCGTTGGGCGCCATGTCCGGCAACGCTGATATTTATGAAATGGGGAAAGCTGTGGCGCAGCAATGCCGGCGCTTGGGTATCCTGTTGAATTTTGCGCCGGTGGCCGACATCAATAACAACCCCGATAATCCGGTAATCGGCATCCGGTCGTTTGGAGAAAATAAATATAAGGTAGCGGAAAAAAGTATTGCCTACATGCGCGGGATGCAAGACGGCGGCATACTCACCTGCGCCAAGCATTTTCCGGGACATGGCGATACCGACAGGGATTCGCACCACGAAGTGCCGGTGCTGCTTCACAATAAAACACGCATTGACAGCCTCGACCTTTACCCCTTCAAAGCCTTGATGAGTGCGGGCGTTGACGCCATGATGATGGGGCATCTGCAGGTGATGGCGGTAGATACTTTTTTGCCGGCAAGCCTTTCGCAAGCCGTGACCTGCGGCCTGTTGCGGGATGAATTGGGCTATGATGGGCTTGTCTTCACCGATGCCTTAAACATGAGAGGTATTGCCGATAATTATCCTAAAGTGCTGTTGGGACTGTTGGCGCTGCAAGCCGGGTCTGATATTTTGCTGATGCCTGAAGAAGTAACCGGCGCCATTGATTTAATCCTGCAAGCTGTGGCCGACGGCTCGTTGCCGGAACAGGAAATTAACCGGAGATGTAGAAAACTGTTGGCTGCAAAATATAAAGTAGGATTGACCCGCTACGCGCCGGTTGATTCGTTGCATGTATTAGCCGGTTTGAATACCATGCCGCACGAAGTGTTGCGGCGGCGCATGGCGGAAGCCTCCGTCACTGTGCTGTCTAATAAAAACGACCTGTTGCCTTTGGCACGTCTTGACACATTACGTATTGCGTATCTCGAAGTGGGAACAGGAAAAGGCGCTGTGTTTGGCGCTCAACTCGGCCAGTATGCCGAAATAGCCCATTTCTCTGTGGACAATCCCGCACCGGTTGATGCGCTCGACTCGCTTTACCGCATGCTGTCTCCATACAACCTTCTCATTGTGGGCTATCACAGCGCCGACATCCGCGCCCGTTTAAACTTCGGCGTTGATACGTTGTTGACCGCATTCCTGCAACAAATGTGCGCCCGCATGCCGGTGGTGCTCGACTTCTTCGGCGTGCCCTATGCCCTTAAAAAGTTCGGGCCGCTCGAAGCGTATCAGAGTATTATTGTGTCATATCAAAATGTGCCGCAGCAACAGTTGCACTCGGCACAACTTATATTCGGCGGCATAGCGCCCCACGCCCGGCTGCCGGTGTCGCTCAACGATACTTTCCCTGCGGGCTATGGGCTTGCCTGGCCTGCACCGGTGCGGCTCAGGGAAGTGCTGCCCGAAGAAATAGGCATTGCGTCTTCGCAACTTTCGGTTATCGACTCCATGATGCAGGAAGCCATCAACCAACGCGCCACACCCGGCGGGCAAATCCTTGCGGCCTACAAGGGGCAGATATTCTATCATAAAACATTCGGGCGTCATACTTACGACACGGCGGCTGCGCCGGTGCGCCCCGACGACCTTTACGACCTGGCTTCTCTCACAAAGGTTGTCGCCACATTGCCGGTTGTCATGCGTTTGATAAACGACAATAAAATATTGCTCTCGGGCACGCTGGGCGATTATCTTCCGTTAAGTTTGCATAAGGATAAATACAAATTACACCTGGTCGATATTCTTGCGCATCAATCGGGATTGCCCGCCTATTCGCCGTTTCATAAATATTTTATGCACGAAGGGCAGCTCTCCGGCGATTACTTTTCGGTGTCGCCGTCGGATACTTTTTCTGTTCCTGTGTCCCGCAATCTTTATGCATCCTCGCAAACGCCTGCCTATATTCACGCACAAATCAACGCGGCGGGCTTGATGGAAAAAACATACCGCTACAGCGATTGGGGATTTATTTACCTGCAACAGTTGATTGAAAAAGTGGCGGGCGCTCGTCTGGATAAACTTAGCGACAGCCTTTTCTTCGCCCCGCTGGGCATGTACAATACGCGGTTTCTGCCGCTTCGCACTGTGCCTCCGCAGCGCATTGTGCCTACGGAGCATGACCGCGAATTTCGCCAACAAATGGTGCATGGCTATGTGCACGACCAAACGGCGGCCATGCTTGGCGGCGTGGCGGGGCATGCCGGATTGTTCAGCACTGCCGGCGATGTGGCCAAACTGCTTCAACTGTTTCTTGACGGCGGCGCGTATGGCGGCCAACGCTACATCGACAGCACGATTATACAGGTTTTTACCGGTTGTCCGTTTTGCGGCAAGGGAAACCGGCGGGGGCTCGGCTTCGACAAGCCCGAGCCGAATCCCAACAAGCCGTCACCTGTAGGGCGCGAGGCTTCCCTTGAGAGCTATGGGCACTCCGGATACACCGGCACGTTCTGTTGGGTGGACCCGCAGCGCCATCTCGTTTACGTGTTCCTCTCTAACCGCGTGCATCCCGACGACGGCAAAAAGCTCAACGCACTTGGCACACGCACCCGGATCTTATCCGCCCTCTCCCAAATTATCGATGCAATTAATAATGATTAATTATTTCAAAAAAAATTATACCTTTGTAACGTTAAAAAGTGCCGAGAACAAACAAGCATTGTTCTCAACACTCTAAAAGGAAAAGAAACTCGGATTTTGAAAAAAGTTCGAGTTTCGTTTTATATTGCACGCAACGCCCCTACCTCATACCTCATCCTTCATACATCATACATCATCACCTTTTTTGTTAATTTTTTGCCCAATTAAAAAATCTGGACTGTACATGATTGCCACGACTACCGAGCGATGCATCCCTCCGCACGCGCCCACCGTGCGGAGAACGGCATTGCGTTAGCCGGCAGATTCCTCGACTCCGCTTCGCTCCGCTCGGAATGACGCGGCGAATAAGGAGAGAAAGGGTTTGGTG
>JAITQQ010000097.1 GCA_031288855.1 Prevotellaceae bacterium | reverse complement strand
CCCCCCCAAGCGGGCGTAGGTTTAGTTTCCTTCCATCGTGAGTGATGCCGCTTCCGTCGGTTTTCAGCAGAAAACATTTTACAAATTTTGTATGCGAGGCCGTAGTTTCCAAAAATTTTCCATACATTTGTGAGCTAAAAAAGCATAAGCAAGCACGTTTTACATGAAAAAAACACATACGGTACACTTGTTATGTTGCACCATCGTGTTGCCGGTTATCATGATGGCCTGTTCGGGGAAGGCTAACCCTTACCGGTCAATGCCGCCGGAGAGCAGGAAAGGGCTGGAAAAACAATTCTATTTCACCGAAGGGCTGAAATATTATGAACTCCGCGACTTTTCCACGGCAAGCGCTTTTTTCCGCCAGGCATTGCGGTTAGACCCTACGTGCGACGCCTGTTACTACAAACTCGCCGAAATATACTTTCAATCGGGATACCCAAAGGAAGCCGCAGCCCTGTGCCGCTCGGCGCTGGCGCTCGACTCGGCAAACGTGTGGTACCGGGTGTTGCTCGGCAAAGCTTATTCGGCAAACATGGACATTGACCGGGCTATCGCCGTGTTTGAAACAATAGCCAAGAGCCACCCGCAACTCACCGAAACGCACTACCGGCTTGCCGCGCTGTATGCCGGCAGGAAACAACCCAAGAAAGCCTTGCAGCATCTGGACTCTTTGGAAAGCAGAAGCGGCGCGAGTGACGAAACCCTTCTCCTGCGCTTCGAAATATTGCAAGACATGGGCGAGCACGAAGCCGCATTGGATATGCTTACTGCACTCGGGCAAAACACTTCCGATGTGCGCATTTTTACCATGTTGGGCGAAACCTACAACAATTTGAATAAAGATTCTCTGGCGCTGCTCTACTTCACCAAAGCGCTCGAAATGGACTCCGGCTATCCGCCCGCGCTGTTTGGCGAAGCCGACCTTCACCGCCGCCTTCAACGCTTCGACGACTATTTCCAAAAACTCTACACGCTCTACGCCAACAAGGATATCCCGGTGGACATGAAAACGGAATATCTTGCGGCACTGTTGAAAGTGTCGAAATTCCAGGCGGTTTTCAGGCCGCAGCTCGACACCGTATTTACCGTGTTGCGCACGGCCTCTCCCCACAGCACTGTGGAGTCGTTATACGGCAATTTCCTTATCCAGTCGGGGAAGAAAGACTCGGCGCTCACGGTATTCGAAAATGCCACCCGCCTCTTCAGCGCCGACACTTCCGCATGGGAAACATTGCTCGGATACCTCTACTACCTGCAACGGTGGGACAGCCTCGACGTGCAGGCCGCCAAAGCCATTGCGGTATTCCCGGAACAGATGAATTTTGTTATGCTGAGGACAGTGGCCTTGTCGCAAAAAAAAGAAACGCGCGCCGCCATCAATTTGCTCGAAAAAACGTTGGCAGCCGCTAAAAATGATGCCGAAACCCTGCAAATTTATTCGTTTCTCGGCGATTTATACCAGGAGGAAAACAACAGCAAGAAGGCCTTTCAGTGTTACGAAAAAGTCCTCACCATTGACAGCGCCAACATTCCTGTGCTGAATAATTATGCGTATTACCTTAGCCTGAGCGGAAAGCAGCTGGACAAGGCCTACGCCATGAGCCAAAAAACCATCACGGCCGAGCCGAACAACGCCACGTATTTAGACACGTTCGGATGGATTTTGTACAAGTTGGGAAAATTTATCGAAGCCAAGGCTATTTTCCGGCACGCTATGATTTACGGGGGCACCGACAGTGCGGTAATTCTCGACCATTATGCCGATGTGCTCTACGCACTGGGTGAAAAAGACGCCGCCGTGCTGTATTGGGAGATGTCGTATAAAAAAGACCCTGACCCTTTGGTGAAGAAAAAAATACAATAATTTCAGATGAGGCATTTTCTCTATAGTATCATCGTGGTGGTGGTGTCGTGTACGCTGTTGCAGGCACAAACGCTCAGCGAATTGAATAAACGCCGCAAAAAAGCCGAAGAGGAAATTTCTTATATCGACAAACTACTGAAAACAAACGCAAGCAAAAAGAAAAGCGGGTTGGAACAACTGGGGCTTACGCAGCAAAAAATCAGGCAGCGCCGCCAGATGATTGCCGACATCGACTTGCAAATTCACCTTGTAGAACACGAGCTGAAGAACAAAAACCGGCATATAACTGGCTTGCAGAACCACCTTCAAGTATTAAAACAGTCTTATGAAAATCTTATTTACCAGGCCTACAAACTGCGCGGCCAACATACATGGATAATGTTCGTGCTATCGAGCGACAACTTCGGGATGGCTTACCGCCGGTGGCAATATTTCAGGCGTTTTTCGGAACACATTAACGAGCTGGCGCAAAATATCAAGGAAACTACCGGAAAAATCAATTCGGAAATTACATTGCTCACGACCAAAAAGCAAGAGTTGGCAGGCCTTCTTGCCGAAAAGCATACGGAGGTGAACAAGCTGCAACAGGAAGAAAAAGAATCGCAGAAAGCGGTTGACAACCTGACGGGGCAGGAGCAACAGCTGCGTAAACAACTGGAACGCCAACGCAAGGAAATAGAAAAAATAAACAAGCAAATCGAGCGCCTTGTGGTGGAAGAAGCGAAGAAAAAGCGCAAAGACGGCTCGCCGCTTCCTGTAGACCACGCGCTCTCGGCAAACTTTGAGAGCAACCGCGGCAACCTGCCCTGGCCGGTGCGCAAAGGCGTTGTCACCAGCCGGTTTGGGCGGCATCCGCATCCGGTGTACAAAGGCGTTGAGCTTCCCCCGAACAACGGCATCCATATTACCACTGAGGCGAACAGCGCCGCCATTAGCGTATTCAAAGGCAAAGTGACGAGCATTGTCAATATTCCCGGCATGAACAATTGCGTGATGGTGCGGCACGGCGAATATTTTACCGTATATTGCAAACTTGGCGCCCTGTCCGTACGCCCGGGCGATGAGGTGCAAGTAGGGCAGAACTTGGGCACTATCGTCACCGACAACGAAAACAATACCATCTTGCATTTCCAATTGTGGAAAGGAACAACCAAGCAAAACCCCGAACTATGGTTAGCCAAATAGATACATACGAACAGTATAAAGCGCCCGGATTAGAGAAGAAAAAAATTGCGCAAGCCGACATTTTGCCGCTGCTTGAAACTCTTCCTGCGCTGTTTCACGTTACAGAAATAGGACAATCGTTTGAAGGTCGAACGCTTTACGGTATCCGTGTGGGAAGCGGCGCCACGCGGGTG
>JAITQQ010000032.1 GCA_031288855.1 Prevotellaceae bacterium | reverse complement strand
TTTAATGAACTCTACGCCGCCGAACAGCAGCGGCAAACCCTGTTCGGCGCGTTCTCGCTCCTCGCCGTGCTGATTTCGTGTCTCGGCCTCTTCGGACTGGTGACCTACACCGCCGAAATCCGGACAAAGGAAATCGGCATCCGCAAGGTGATGGGCGCGTCGGTAACGAACATCATCGCCATGCTGTCGAAAGAGTTTTTGTGGCTGGTGGGCGTCGCCCTGCTGGTGGCGTTTCCCGTGGCGGGGTATTTTATGACAAAGATGCTGCAGGAGTACGTTTACCGCATCTCGCTTTCGTGGTGGATATTTGCAGTGGCCGCCGTTGCGGTTATCCTGCTCACCGTGCTGAGCGTGGGCGTACAGGCCTACCGCGCCGCCACCGCCAACCCGATAAACGCGATAAAAACGGAGTAGAGGTATGAGGTATGAGGTATGAGGTATGAGGTAAAAATTAAAAACTATGAAAGCATTTAGATACATTGCACGTGACAGGGCGTTTTCCCTGATAAACTTGACAGGATTAGCCATAGGATTTGTCGCCGTGTTGTATATCGGCTGCTACATTGCCCGCGAGGTTACCTACGATAACTTTCATGAGCACGGAGCCTCTATTTACCGTGTTTCCACAGAAACTATCATGCAGGGCAAGAGCAGGGGCGAGCATTATGTGATGATTCCGCCCGTCGGGCCGGCCATAAAATCGCAATTTCCGGAGGTGGAGGAGTACGCCCGTTTGTCCACGCCGGAAACGCATTTCATTGCCTACAATAGCGAGTTTTTCAAAACGAAAAACGTCGTCTTTGCCGACACGTCCTTTTTCCAATTCTTTACTTTCCCGCTTGTGAGAGGGTCGGGCGCCACCGCTTTGAGCGCGCCTTACAGCATCGTTTTAACAGAAGAAACGTCCGCCAAGATATTCGGCAATGAAGACCCGCTTGGGAAGTCGGTTTTGATAGATGGTGCAGCATACGGCGTTACGGGCGTGGCCAAGAACCCGCCCCAAAATTCCGAAAACAAATTTAGTGCGCTGATTTCGTTCTCCACCCTGTATCGCATGCCCGACCGCTACATGGGATGGAACGGCGGCAACCGCTATATCACGTATGCCCGCCTGTCTCCCCACGCCGATGTATCGGCGATGAACGAAAAATTGAATGGTCTTTTTGAGGAGCGCTTTGGCAAACATTACAAAAATTCCGGCATCACCATAAAAGTATTCCTGCGTCCATTGCGCGACCTGCACTTTTACTACAGCTACGAGTCGCGCTACCTGCGTAT
The DNA here is from genome assembly GCA_031288855.1 of Prevotellaceae bacterium. The sequence continues at coordinate 1,664 of JAITQQ010000032.1, read as the reverse complement.
TATTCTGTATGTGTTGTCGGCTGTGGTGTTGCTCATTGTGGTGGTGGCTGCCATCAACTTTGTAAACCTCACCACCGCCCGCTCGCTGAAAAGGATAAAGGAGGCCGGCGTGAGAAAAGCGCTTGGTGCAAAACGTTTCGACTTGATAAAACAGCTTTTGGGAGAATCGCTGCTCGTGAGCCTGACGGCTTACGCGGCGGCGTTATTCCTGTTTAAATTGCTGGAACCGGTGTATGCCGCTTTAACAAACAGCCGCCTTGCTGTGGATGAAAACAGCCTGTTCGTTTTTGGTGTGGTGTTGCTATTGGCCCTGCTTACCGGCGTGGCGGGAGGTTGCTATCCGGCGGTTCGCCTTTCGGCTGTCCCCATGCAGGACGTATCCAAAGGCGGCAGCGAGCAGAAGCGCAAAAAACACGCCGTGCAAAACGCACTAATCGTGCTGCAGCTGGTCATTTCCGTAGTGCTGATTATCTCTACCCTCGTGGTGACCCGCCAGCTCTCGTATGTCCGCAACAAAGACGTAGGGTTTGACAAAGAGGGAATATTGGTCGTTAGCCTCACCGGCAAAACCGAACAGCAGGCAAGCCAAGTGCTCAAGGAACGGTTGGCCGCCATTCCTGAAATTACGGCGGCGTCTGCCTCGTCTGAGCTACCCTACGGCAACTTCACGCAAAACGGTTACCGGCTGCCGGAAGCGGAAAGCTTTTCGATGATACACGTCGTCGAAGTGGACGACGATTTCCTGAACGTGTATAACCTCAAGCTGAAAACCGGACGCTTCTTCTCGCGCGACCGCGAAACCGACAAATCCGCTTTCTTAATCAATGAAAAGCTGGCGCTGTTGTTGGGCGGCGCCGAGGAAGCCATCGGAAAAAAAATAGCCAGAAGCGGATGGAACGAGATTATCGGGGTGGTGAACGATTTTAACTACGCCTCGCTCTATAGCGACATTCAGCCGCTCATCATCAGCAACAACCCCGAAAGCGGCGTGTTCAGAAAGCTATCGATAAAGTACCACACTGCGGATGTTGCCGCGTTGGTACGGCAGGTGGAGGAAACGTGGAAATCCCTGTATCACGACTTGCCGCTTGAGTATGCGTTTTTTGATGAGCTGTACGAAAGCCAGTATGAGCTGGAGCGGTATTTTCGCGGCTTCTTCCTTTGCTTTGCGGCAGTCACCTTGCTGCTGGCCGTGATGGGGATGCTAAACCTGATGGCCTACACTACGGAGCAGCGAAAAAAGGAAATAGGTATCCGGAAAACGCTGGGGGCTTCCGTTTCGAACATTTTGGCGCTGCTGCTTCGCGAAACCGGCTGGCTGGTGGTTATTGCCAACCTCGTGGCGTGGCCGCTTGCGTGGTATGTGTCGCAATTATGGCTAAACAACTTCGCGTATCGCATAGCTGTTGGCGGGTTTATTTTTGTGCTTGCGCTGTTTGCTTCTGCTGCCTTTACGCTGCTGAGCGTAGGCGTACAGGCCTACCGCGCCGCCACCGCCAACCCGATAAACGCAATTAAAACGGAGTAGAGGTATGAGGTATGAGGTATTAATTAAACACCCGTCGTCAACGGTTTGATTTTGTCGATGATGTCGTAGGCAGCGTCAAAGCCTGCGGTTATAACGTTGACATTTAAATTGCCGTCGTAGTAGCCGTCTAAATGCA
>JAITQQ010000013.1 GCA_031288855.1 Prevotellaceae bacterium | reverse complement strand
GCAGCCTGCACATCGTAGAGCGACACCGCATTCCCGGACAAATCCGCCAATTTAAGGTCAGTGGCTTTTGCGCCCACCGGATTCATGCCTGCCACTTTGATGGCCTGCTCCACTTTCTCGACATACGACGGGTCGTCCCACATTTCGGGCTTTCCGGCAATATACTTCTCCCCTACTTCCAAGTATAATCCTTCCAAGTCCGGGTAAGGAACGTTTTTATACAAGTTATACAGCTCGTTCACCGTATAGCGGTAGAGCGGCTTGTTCCCTTCCAGCTTTTCCAGCAGCTGCGCCATTTGCGCGATTGTGCCTTGCCGTTCGGGTTTAAGCAACCGGGTGAAGTAGGTGTTCAACGCCTGAATATAAAACGGCATTTGCAAGAGATAGGGCGAAGACAATTGATAATTATCAAAAAAATGGTCTTTAAAAAACGTGTAGTAATAATCTTGGTATAACGAATCCATATTGGCCGAGGAGTCAGTGACGGCGAAAGATGGTTGCGGCGGCTCCGGCTCACGGATTGACGAGATGAACAACGCAAGCATTTTTCCGGAATAGGCATTTTCTATTTCCGCCCATTTATTTTTCACTTCCTGAATCACGGCATCTATCTGCGCATTGAGCAGCGCTACCGAATCAACGTGCTCCATGTTGTCCTGAACGCGCTGATGCAGGTGCTGGCGGCGGTGCTGCCTTTCCTGTATAAACCGGATATATTCGGCCAAAGCCTGATTTTCGGGAGAGCCCGTAAATTGCGCCGAAGACAGCCCCTCGTTAAAATTATATTGTATACCGAAAGATTGCGGCTCGTTCTCCGAAATAAAAAAATCAAAAGTGCGGCCTCCGATGGCTATGCAATACATCCCTACGGGCAGCAGCGTATCGTTGTGAAAAGAAAATTTTCCTCCTTCCTTCACCAAAACACTGTCAATGGTTTCCTGTTTGGGGCGGTATGCCTTCAATAGTACGGTATCGCCGGCCTGCGCACCGTCAAGCGTTACGGTAATCGAAAAGTTTTGAGGCTTATCCATTGCAGGTTGCCGTGCAGATAAATATTCCGTTATGAACATACAACTTAACAATAAAACAAATATTTTCTTCATTTTTTTTTAAATTATACCTGATTATATTGTACAAATTTATACTTTTGTATTGGATTTTCAAAATAAAAGTAATGCACACAAAACATGTTATAATAGTTGCAGCCTTTTTGCTGGGATGTTTTTCTTCCGCAGCAGGCCAAACCTCAAGAAAAATGACGCGCGAGGAGTATATTTCGAAATACAAGGCATTATCTATAAGACAAATGAAAATGTCGGGCATTCCGGCCAGTATTATCATGGCGCAGGCCTGTTTGGAGTCCGACAACGGCAACAGCACGCTGGCGGTAAAAGCCAACAACCATTTCGGCATCAAATGCCACACGACGTGGGACGGCGAGGTAATCTACCACGACGATGACAAGGCGAACGAATGTTTCCGCAAATACGACACACCCGACGGCTCTTTTTTCGACCATTCGGATTTCTTGCGTTACCGCGACCGTTATGCGGGCCTATTCAGCATGTCTGCCACCGACTACAAAGGATGGGCGCATGGCCTGAAAAAGGCCGGATATGCCACCAATCCGATGTATGCCGAACTTTTAATTAAGATCATCGAAGAAAATAAATTGTATGAACTGGACCAGGACACCAATGTGTCGGCGCCCGCACAAATAGAACAGGCGCAAAATACTATAGAGATCGACACTTATATTTTTGAGGTGCACCGGAAACAGCTCCGGCGTAATAATGTAAAATATGTGCTGGCACGCGAAAACGAAACGTACAAGGATATTGCCACGGAATTAGGCATGAATCCAAAAAACCTCGAGCAATATAACGATACGAGAGACCACTTGATGGAGTACGGCGAAGTGGTGTATATTGCAAAGAAAAAGCGGAGCACCGTAAAAAAACTGCCGGTACATATTGCCGAAAGCAATGAAACTATGCACAGCATCTCGCAACGTTATGCGGTGAGGCTCGACAAACTCTATGAGTATAACGGCATGAAGAAAGGGCAAGAGCCAAAAGCCGGCGATGAGATTTTTCTACGAAAAAATAAAAGACGCCGATAAGCGCCTTTTATCCACTAACCCTAAAAAGTATCTATGAAAAAACTGATTTCCATATATAAGACGAAAGAAGAATGAAAAAGTTTAACGAATCGTGTTAAGATATTGACAAAAACATTTGAATACACTCATTATCAGCTGTATAAAATTTAAAGATTTTTTGAGTTTGTACAATCAAAAAAATTGACTACCTTTGCACCTCTTTTGCAAATTCGTGCAACAAGACTACCGGATTCGCTAGCTCAGCTGGTAGAGCACAACACTTTTAATGTTGGGGTCCCGGGTTCGAGCCCCGGGCGGATCACTAAACCCGCTTCCAGATATCAGACAGGAAGCGGGTTTTTGTTTGGGGGAGCGGATAAATTATTCAACGAAGTGTGTATGCAGTATTTTTCCGCCAGCATCAACGATGGAAAGATGGATTCCCCGGCTGTCTACTACGGCATCTACACGGGTTTGGTTGGCATTAATGAGGATTGGGAAGTTGTTGCCCGCTTCGCCTTTTTCAAGAAACAAATACCGATGTAAATGCCCGCAAAGCATCAAATCAATACCGGCTTCGTTTAAGATGGGCATAAACAGGCGGGCAATTTCATTCATTCCGTGCCAGTGTTTTTTTTTCCAAGCCGGGGGCATGAGGAGGATTACGATTTTCACCGGGGCTGTCTTAAAAGCGTCGGAGGCTACTACCTGCCGGAGCCAGGCCGCCTGTTCCTCGCGCAGGCGATCGGTAAGCGACAGGCCGTAATAGCGAATGTCGCTGTCGGGTTTATCTTCGCCGCAATCTAAGGCAATGAAGAAGGCTGGGCCGTCGCGGAAGGTGTAGTAAGGTTGGCTTGTTGGAGTAAGGAAGTAACGCATATACGCGTAAGATGCAGCGCCGCGGTGTTCGTGGTTGCCCCGCACGGCATAGACGGGTAAAAACGGGGAGAAACTTTCTCCGGCCGATTTCAAGTAGCCATCCCTGATTTGTTGTGGCGATTCGATTTGGGAGAGCATGTCGCCGTTAAAAATCATGAAATTATTTTTGTGCCGGA
>JAITQQ010000119.1 GCA_031288855.1 Prevotellaceae bacterium | reverse complement strand
CATTTTCTCAATTCTTCCCTCAACAAACAACAGATACAGGAAGTGCGTGACGACCTGCTGAACGGTGTTACCAAATTGCTGTATGTGGCGCCGGAATCATTGACGAAAGAAGAAAACGTGGCCTTGCTGAGACAACTCAAAATATCATTTTATGCGGTTGACGAAGCGCATTGTATCTCGGAATGGGGGCACGACTTCCGTCCCGAATACCGTCAGATTCGCCCTATCATCAATAGAATCGGGACAGCGCCGCTCATCGCCCTCACAGCTACGGCCACGCCGAAAGTACAACACGACATTCAAAAAAACTTAGACATGCTCCATGCAAAAGTTTTTAAGTCGTCGTTCAACCGTTCGAATTTATATTATGAAATACGCCAAAAAGTCAATACCGAAAAGGAAATCATCAAGTTTATCAAGAATAATGCGGGAAAGTCGGGTATTATTTATTGCCTGAGCCGCAAACAGGTGGAAGACCTTGCCGAACTGCTGAGGGTAAACGATATCAAGGCTTTGCCTTATCATGCGGGAAAAGACGCCACCACCCGCTCGGCCAATCAGGACAAATTTTTAATGGAAGACGCCGATGTGATTGTGGCTACCATTGCTTTCGGCATGGGGATTGACAAGCCCGACGTCCGCTTTGTGATTCACTACGATATTCCGAAAAGCCTCGAAGGATATTATCAGGAAACGGGGCGTGCAGGGCGCGACGGCGGCGAAGGGCATTGCATCACTTTCTACAGTTATAAAGATATTCAGAAGCTCGAAAAATTTATGCAGGGGAAACCGATAGCCGAACAGGAAATCGGCAGGCAACTGCTGTTGGAAACGGCGGCGTATGCCGAATCGAGTATATGCCGGCGTAAACTGCTGCTGAATTATTTCGGCGAAGATTATATCGAAGAAAATTGCGGTAATTGCGACAACTGCCTGCATCCGAAAAAACAATTCGAGGGATGCGAATATATCACGCAAGTGTTGGAAACCGTACTGGCCGTGAAAGAAAAATTCAAAATAGAACATATTGCCAACATTATTGCCGGCATAATGAATTCCACCATCAAATCGTACAACCACCACGAGCTCGAAATGTTCGGCGAGGGCGCAGACAAAGACCTGCGCTTCTGGAACGCGATAATCAGGCAAGCGCTGATTTTGCATTTCCTCGAAAAAGAAATTGAAAATTACGGCCTGCTGAAAGTGACGCCCAAGGGCCGGGCTTATCTGAAAGACCCCTACCCGGTGTCGCTTACCGAAGACCGCGAATACTCCGAAGGCGACGACAATGAAGATTTGGCGGTACAGGGAAAGAGCGCTGCCTGTGATGAAGAATTGCTGGCATTGCTGAAAGATTTGCGCCGCAGCGTTTCCAAACGGTTACAATTGCCGCCGTTTGTCATCTTTCAAGACCCGTCGCTCGAAGACATGACTATCCAATATCCCATTACACTTGAGGAATTAAAGTATTGCCAAGGCGTAGGCGAAGGAAAAGCAAAAAAATACGGCGCAGAATTTGTAGAACTCATCAAAAAATATGTCGAAGAAAAAGAAATTGCACGCCCGCAAGACCTCGTCATAAGGTCGGTGGACAACAACACCAAGCCCGGAAAAACGTTCATCATTCACAGCATCGACCGCAAGATGATGCTTGAAGATATTGCAGACGTAACGGGATTGGAGATGGATGAACTGCTCACGAAAATCGAAGCCATTGTCAATTCGGGCACAAAATTGAACCTTAATTATTACATTGACGAATTTGTGGATGATGACAAAATCGCCGACATCTACACCTATTTTAAAGAAGAAGCCGAAGACGAAACACTCGAAACCGCAATGAAAGAATTAGGCCCCGACTTCACGGAAGAAGAAGTGCGGCTGGTACGCATCAAATTCTTATCGGAAGTGGCAAACTAAATCACGGTTTGTTGTCCGCCATTGCATACCTTCCAAATAATTCCTATCTTTGCCATAGTATATTTAGAAATATTCGAAGTTCATTTTTTACATAAGTTTTCAGAAATCGCCAAATTACCGAGAACGCCTACGATGTAAATCATTGAATTTCCACATAGAAAAAGTGTGGAACTTCTCTTGTTAGTAGGTAGGTTATGGCGATACCCTGAAAACTAAGCGAGAAGAGTTCCACACTTTCCGTGTGGAAAAACCGGTAAACCACAATACAGTTAACTTGGGGAAAAGCTGTAGAGAATTTGTTGTTATACTAACATACTATTATAAGGTGGTAAAATATAATAGTACAACAAATGACTCGAAGGCTTTTCCTTTTTCCTAAAAGTTCTCTATTGATTTTTATATACTTAGTTAGTTCTTCTTACTGCAAAGATAAGAAAAATTCCAATACGTTGCTATTATTAATGTTAAAAATTGTGAAAAATGCTAAAAAAATTAATACCTTTGCGGTGAAAGTATTCGTTTCTACAATTAAACCAAACGATTATGAGCAACACAACACAACAGAACGCCGGCCCCGATTTTCGCGAAAGAATGTCGAAAGGAATTATTTATACTATAGTCATAGGTACGCTGGCCATCGCCATTTTTTTATTGGTAGCCGAAATATGTTTTGATAAGGGGAGCAGCGGAATCTCATTTGTTACACAAAGCCTATTACCCCTGTGGGGCACATGGGCCGGCACTATTCTGGCTTTCTATTTCGGAAAGTCGAACTTTGAAGCCGTGTCGAAATCCTATCAGGAAGTCATCAAAAAACTAACGCCGGAAGAAAAAATCGCTTCGATAAAAGTGAAAGACATCATGATTCCGTTTGATAAAATCACGGCTTTAATTTATGAGAAAGATAAAGACAAAAACCTGGAAGACCTTTTGAATATCGAAGGTTTTAAACAACGAAGCCGCTACGCCATTTTCCATGAAGACGGAACGTTGGCCTACATCATACACCGCAGCGAGTTTACCTGTTATATTTCCGAAAATGTATTTAAAGGACGTTCCGTTGAGGATGTAAAAGCAACAACCCTTGAAGAGTTTATACGCAACGGCTTGAGCGCTTCGGAAACGCCTACGTGGATTACCGCTGCTTTTGTGCCCGTAACCGCCAACCTGTTGGAGGCTAAACAAGCTATGGATGCGGTAAAAAAATGCCACGATGTG
>JAITQQ010000076.1 GCA_031288855.1 Prevotellaceae bacterium | reverse complement strand
ACGTCCTATTTCGGTTTCGGGGAATTTGCCGTTTTTCTTTATGATGATGCTTATCGCCAAGCCCACGACACACAAGCCGAGAATAATGATTGATAAAATAATTGTTGAACTCATATTATTTATACTTTGCCCATATTTCTTCAAACCACTTCATTTGGTTGGCAGGAGTAAGGTGGCTGTTGTCTAATAGTAAGGCGTCGTCGGCTTTGCGGAGGGGCGTTACGGCGCGGTGTTCATCAATATAATCACGTTGGATAATGTGTTGTAATATTTCGTCTAACGACACTTGTCCGCCTTTTGCCACAAGTTCCTTGTAGCGTCGTTCGGCACGCACACGCGGGTCGGCCGTCATAAAAATTTTCAGTTCGGCCTGCGGAAATACTACCGTACCAATGTCGCGGCCATCCATCACGATGCCTTTGTCTTTGCCCATCAATTGTTGCAGGTGTACGAGGTGTGTGCGCACGTCGGCAATAGCGCTCACGGCGCTTACTTGTTGTGATACCCTGATACTGCGGATATCGTGTTCCACATTTACATGTTGCAAAAAAGTAATATTTTGTCCGTCAATATTGCAAAATTCAATTTGAATGTCAGGCAATGCGGCAATCAGCGCTTCTGTGTTTATTTTTCCGTCATCGAAAATTAATCCGTGTTGTAACCCATACAAAGTTACCGCACGATACATGGCGCCGCTGTCCACATACACATAACCGATTTTAGCGGCAATGGCTTTGGCAAATGAGCTTTTCCCTGTAGAGGAGTGTCCGTCAATGGCAATAATTATTTTTGAGACAGGTGTTTTCAATATTTTAATGTTGTTTTTTTTGCAAAGATACAATAATATTTTGTACCTTTGTAACAATTTATGCGTGTTGCCGTTATAGATATGGGGACAAATGTGTACAATTTGTTGTTGGCAGATGTGATCCCCGGAGCATGGAATCGTGTGCATGAAATGAAACAGTCTGCCCGTCTCGGCGATGGTGGATTGCGTAGTGGTATGCTTTCGGAACGGGCTTTTGATGCCGCTTCGGAAGCGATGGATCGTTTGTCTGCGCAATTGGCTGCATGGGGCGGCGCCGAGCGGACTTATGCATTGGCTACATCGGCAGTGCGTGAAGCGGAAAATGGACTTGATTTTGCTGATTTTATAGAAGAAAAATATCATATTCCGGTAGAGGTGATTTCGGGCGACCGTGAGGCAACGCTTATTTATAAAGGCATCAGAAAGGGTGTGCAGTTAAAAGAAGGCCCGGTGTTGATGCTCGATATTGGCGGCGGAAGTAATGAGTTTATTATTGCCGACGCCGAAAAGATTTATTGGAAACACAGTTTCCCATTAGGAATGGCGCGGCTGCTCGAGCAATTTAAACCGGGTGATCCTATTACATCGAAAGAAGCAAAATGCGTAAGGGCTTATTTAAATCAAGAGATGGCCGTGTTGTGGCAAACATTGGAGCGCTATGATATTACTACATTGGTGGGTTCGTCGGGGTCGTTTGATACTTACAGGTCGCTGCTTACCGGCGCGGCAAAAGAAAAAGAGCCGTCGTACCCTATTGCATTGAGCGCGTTTGCCGAATTATACCATCGCCTGTTACATTCCACAACGGCAGAGCGCATGGCTATGAAAGGCATGACCCCTGTACGTGTTGATTTTATTGTGTTGGCCGCTATATTGACTAATATGGTGATTGAAAAGGCAGGCATCACAAAAATAATACAATGCAGTTATTCATTGAAAGAAGGTGTAATGTGCGAGTTAGCAGAGTCTTATCATGTATGTTGAATATAAAATAAAAATAAACCGGATATGAAGATTTTAGTTGTAGATGATGAAAAAAGTATTCGTAATACCATGAAGAATATTCTGGAATATGAAGGGTACGAGGTAATCATGGCTGAGAAAGGCGAGGACGCCTTGACTGCTGCAGAAGCAAATGTTTTTGATATTATTTTTTGTGACATTAAGATGCCTGAAATGGACGGCATTGAAATACTTGATAAGTTGCAGGAAAAATATCCCGAAATTCCGGTTATCATGATTTCCGGGCATGGCACTATTGATGCGGTGGTGGAATGTATTAAAAAGGGAGCGTATGATTTCATTGAAAAGCCGCTTGATTTAAACCGTATTTTGATTACAATACGGAATGCTACGGAGAAAACGGAATTGGTAAGGGAAACCAAAACGTTAAAGCGAAAAGTATCGAAAATCCCTGATATGGTGGGCGAATCGGAAGCGATGGTGAAGATTAAGGATTTGGTGGACAGGATTGCGCCGACAGAGGCGCGTGTGCTGATTACCGGATCGAATGGAACAGGGAAAGAATTGGTGGCGCGTTGGATTCATGAGAAGAGCCCGCGCGCTGCAGCGCCTTTTGTGGAAGTGAATTGCGCCGCCATTCCCGGAGAGCTTATTGAGAGCGAATTATTCGGGCATGAAAAGGGCTCTTTTACTTCGGCGGTGCGGCAACACAAAGGAAAATTTGAACAGGCGCAAGGCGGCACGTTGTTCCTTGATGAAATTGGAGACATGAGTTTGTCGGCGCAAGCCAAAGTGTTGCGTGTGTTGCAGGAAAATAAGGTAACGCGCATTGGAAGCGATAAGGATATTAATGTGAATGTGCGTGTGGTTGTGGCAACGAATAAAAACCTGAGGGTGGAAATTGAACGTGGAACTTTTCGCGAAGACTTGTACCACCGGCTTAGTGTAATTATTGTACACATGCCGACTTTAGCGGAAAGAAAATCTGATATCCCTTTGTTGGCCGACTATTTTATGAAGCAAATTTGCGGCGATTATAATTATGCGAAACGGAAAATCACAGATGAGGCGCTTGTGGAAATGCAAAAATATCCATGGACAGGAAATATCCGCGAGTTTCGTAACGCCTTGGAACGGCTTATCATTCTTTGCGATAAAATAATTGGGGTAGAAGATGTGAAGCAGTATGTAAACCCGTTGTTTTCGTAAGGCGCTTATATAATTTCCGCTGCAAATTTCAGTATCCATCCTTGTTTTCCGTCGGCCAGCCTGATGCATTGCCATTCGCCGAGCGTTTCCAGTATGGTGACTTTAGTCCCTTCGTGCAGGATAAATAAATCTTTCCCTGAAGTGTCGGGCGAACTTTTTACGGTGATCACAGCAGGCGTAATAATGGCTGTGGAAGTGTCGTATAGTTCTTTCTTCTGGTAGTAGGCAAATATTCCACTGCTGATACTCCCCAACAGGATAAGAATAGACAGGAAGAAAGAAAATTTTCGCAACGCAATATTGTGGGCAAAAAGGAAAAATCCGAACAGCAATAAACATAACGCAAAAGAGATGATGGAAAGCCATGCCCACATGTCGGTGCCGGCGCTGCTGCGTATGTTTTTTATCCATGTGAACACAAAAAATTCGGGTACAGCTTCAATTTTGTCCACCGTCATGGCGTTTGCCAACGCCAAATTGTGGGTAATGTCGGGGTCTCCGGGACGCAGTTTTATAGCGCGTTCATAGTATAGAACGGCTTTCGATACAATATTTTGTTTGAAATAAGCGTTGCCGATATTGTAGAATAAATCGGCTGAAACTTCGCCCGATGCTTCAATCATGTTGTAATAGTTGATGGCTTCGCGGTATTCTCCCGCAGCATACAGGCTGTTGGCCTTGACCCATATTGAATCCACAATTTGAGCTTGCAGCGTGCCGGTGGCGGCAAAAAACAGGATAAATATGATTATTTTCTTCATTTGTTTAATGGTTTTTGCTAAAAAGTTTGTTCAAATTTGCTGATGATTTGTGCGGCGTCTTGATATACTTTTTCCATTTCGAAACGGCCGGTATCGGGGGCGTAGCGTGCATACTCGCACTCGTCGAGCAGGTGCAGGTATGTTTCAATATCTTCTTCTTTTGCATGTTTGCGTTGCATGACTTCACGAGCGGTTTCGCGCGAAAGGTCTGCAAGCATAAGCGCCGATTTGTCGGTGAGGAAGCCCCATAAAGCGCGGCTTACTTCTTCATAAAAATTGTTTCTGTCGCCGCTCTTCAGGTATTGCCCTGCCGCTTTCAGCCGTTGCTGGGCTATCTTGCTCGCCTTGCGGTGGCGGGTACGCACCACATCCTGTGATTTCTTTCTGTGATTTTTGAAAGAATAATATATAATGATGAACAGCGTGAACAATAAGATGAACATTAAATAATAATTCCATGTGCCGAAGAAAACAAATCCTTTTTCGTGGAGGCGCAACGGTTTTGTTTTAATGTAATGAATGTCGCTGCCCAATGTTTTTACCGATTGCCTGTTGACGCCCGCTATGCTTGTAGCGCTGCCGGCATTGGGGTCTTTGGCTACGCCTAAATGTAATTTTTTGGAACGAAGGGTTACATATTGTTTTTTGGTAATATCGAAATACGTAAATTCCACAGGAGGAATATCGAAATTTCCTTCGTTGCGCGGAATGATGGGGTATTCAAACTGTTTAGCGCCCGATATTCCCGATGACGAAGTTTTCATGTTATCGGATGTTTTCACATCGTAGGTTTCAAAGTGAGGCGGAAACTCTACTTTCGGCATTTCTACCAGTTTAATGTTGCCCTCGCCGCTGATTTTTACGATTAATGAAAGCGCATCATTGGCGGTTACGCTATCGCGGTTAAATGCGGCTTCCATGCGGAAATTGTTTCCCACAGCGCCTTTGAAAGAGGCCGGTGCACCGCTTGGGAGCGGCTCTACTTTGATGGTGGTTGGAGGCGATTGAATGTGTTTGCGGATGTTCTGCGGCGAGTCGAAGAAACTGTCGAAGAAGCTGCGGGGCTGGCTGTTTCTTGCATACACTTGCAGCACGCAATTTACTTCAAACGGGTCGATTTTGAGCGTTCCGGTTTGTTGCGGGAAAAGAATGTAACGGCGCAATACGGCGGTGTTATATAATTTTCCGTTTACGTTTTCGCGTTGGAATTGTAGCTGTTGCGGCGTCTCCAATTCTTGGCTCCAAAAGCCGTTGAAGGTTGGGAATTTCACGTCTTCAAATCCTGCAATGTTCATTTGCCGGGTATATAATTTGATGGTGGCAATCATGTATTCGCCTTGCACCGCCGTTGATTTACTGAGATGGATGCGTGTGAATACGTCTGTTTCGTCGGCATTGATGTTTTGACGGCTCCCGGTGGCTTGTTCTTGTGTAGTGGTTTGTGTGTCGTCGTTTTGGGATGCATTTCCTCCTGCCACCACTTGGATAGATAAAGTTTTTGTTTGGTATGTTTTCCCTTCTACTGTGGCTTCGGCTGCACCAATACTTATAGTGCCTTCCTGATTGGCCTGAAGAATATAAACCATGCTCGCGGAGCGGTTGTAACTGGTTTTTCCGTTAATAATTTGTACGCTCGTGCTGGTAGAGCGTGATGGCCCCGCTAAGATGGTGAAGTTGCCAAAATCGGGTGCCGTAAAGTTTTCGAACTCGTTATTCAAAGTGAACGTAATGCGAAAAGCTTCTCCTACGGTTACTATACGCGGCGCCGAGGCGGTAAATTCTACCGTTTGCGCCTGCATCGTTCCTGCACCGAGCAGGACGGTTAGAAATATAAAAAATCGTTTTATCATAAGTTACCAATTCTTTTCTGTCTTGTATTTTCCCAAGGCTTTTGCCTTTTCCTTTTTTACTTTTTCCTGTGTCTCTTTCTCGTTTGATTGCACGGCCTCTAATATTTGTTGCGCTTGTTGCGGCGAAATTTTAGGCTCTTGTTGCTGCTGTTGCTGTTGGTCGTTTTTATCGTTTTGCTGATTTTGGTTGTCTTGCTTGTCCTGATTCTGGTCTTGTTGTTGGTCTTGGTTTTGTTGCTGGTTTTTGTCGTCGTTTTTATCTTGATTTTTGTCCTGATTTTGATTTTGCTGCTGTTGTTCTTCTTCGTTTTTCAGCATTTGCTGTGCGTAGGCAAGATTAGTCCGTGTTTCGTCATCGGCAGGATTTAAACGTAAAGACTGTTTGTAGGAGTCGATACTTTCTTTATATTTTTTTTGCTGCAATTGCGCATTGCCTAAGTTGTGCATCAACTTTGCCCGGTTGGTTCCGGTTTGTTGTTCGTCTGAGGAGAGGTTTTTAAATGAGGCTTCAGCCTGCTCAAATTGATTTTGCTTGTAAAGCGCATCTCCTAAATTGAACTTTGCGGCATACGATAGCGAATCTTTTTCCATTCCTCTCCGGAACGCTATTTCTGCTTCGTTATATTGTTCGTCTTTGTATTTTTTTATGCCTTCCCTTACTTCTTTTTTGTCGTCTTGCGCCCACGCGGGGAATGAAAGCGAGCACAAAAATAAGAACAAAAATGTTTTTTTGAAGATGTCGAAACTTTTCGACCACCGGTTTTTCCGTTCTACAATAAACAGCTCAACAACAAGGAAAAATAGAGTGAATACAAACATATACATAAATTGTTCATTAAAATCTTCGAATACAATGGCGTTCATTTCCTGTTTTTCCATGTTGTTAATGCTTTCCACTACTTTGTCTAACCCGAGGTCGGCGTTGGTGGCGTGGGTATAACTTCCGTTACCGGCGGCGGCAATTTCCTGCAACGTGGCTTCGTTTAATTTTGTTACTACGATATTGCCGTCTTTGTCTTTCAACATGCCGCTTTTAGTGGGTATCGGTTGTCCTTCCACAGAGCCGATGCCGATGGTGTGTATTACAATGCCGTTTTCCACGGCGGTTTTGGCGGCGGCTACCGCATCATCTTCGTGGTTTTCGCCATCGGTGATGATGATGAGCGCGCGGCTTTTGTCGCTTTGCAAGGTGTAGCTGCGCATGGCCAGCGCAATGGCTTGCCCAATGGCAGTGCCCTGTTTCGGCACGATGTCGGGCGAAATTGACGATAAGAATATTTTGGCCGACACGTAATCGGTCGTTACAGGAAGCTGCACGTAGGCGTCGCCGGCGAAAACAATAAGCCCGATGCGGTCGTCTTTCAAGCGGTCAACCAATCGCGAAATGGCGAGTTTGGCGCGTTCCAAGCGGTTTGGGCGAAAGTCTTCCGCCAACATGCTGTTCGACACGTCGAGTGCGATAATGACTTCCACGCCTTTGCTTTTTATTTCGCGCACGGTGGCGCCGATTTGCGGGCGCATCAATCCCAGTGTGAAAAAGAAAAGGGCAAGGCACAATAAAATTATTTTCAACCAGCCGCGTCGTTTGGAAACCAACGGCATTAAGGGCTGCATCAGTTGCATGTCGCCGAAGCGCGACAATGCCTTGC